>DGVL01000153.1:14288-37414 GCA_002394965.1 Lachnospira sp. UBA4285 | reverse complement strand
CTATATTGACGTACAGATCGAAGTGATCATGCTTGCGGACAATACATCAGCAATGGAGCGTCTCGAAAAATATGCCGAGCTTTGCTTCCTCTCTCTGTATGACAACAACCGGCGCAGCATAGGTAAGTTATCCGAAGAAAAGCAAACGCGATATGACCGCCTGGTACACTCCTCCGTCCAGCCGGTTCCTCTGGAATGGAAGCTTCCGAAAACCATTGATTTTACCATTTCAGAAACAGCACAGGCTTATCAGAAGCACCTTTTCTGTGAAGCTGGCGGCAGTGCGCACATCGCCCTTAACACCTGGGAAAGCGGCGTACTGAAGGAAGAAATTGACGATGCCGTCTGCTGGCTGAGAAACCTTGACCGCAAGACCTGGTCTCTGGAAATCCCTTATGAGGTAAAAGGTGTCTGGACTCCTATGTATCCTGATCTTGTAATTGTCCGGGCAGATTCGAGTGGCTATATCTTTGATATCCTGGAACCGCACGATCCATCCCGCAAGGACAACTGTCCTAAAGCTATCGGGCTTGCAAAATTTGCCGAGAAGCATGGTGCTTCCTTCGGAAGGATCGAATTGATACGTGAGCAAAGCGGCGTTGATGGCAAGAAGCATTTCTATCGACTCGACATGGGTAAAATCCAGATTAGAAATAAGGTACGCGCCATCAAATCCAATGATGAGCTTGATGCTATCTTTGAGGAGTACGGCGAACGGAAAATATAATGCACTCCCAGCACCCTCTGGCCACACTGCCACCGGGTGCTGATTTTATATCTTGTAGTTAGTTTTCGCTAACCCGACCGCAAAACAAAAGACCAGCCCGCCGCGAGCATTCACGCTCACATTGGGACCGGCCTTCGTACCTTCCGGCAGCCATGCCATCCGGTGCATTGTGATTCATTTGTTGTCGGTTACGCTCTTCTCCTCCGACGCATTAGAAGCAGGGATGCTCCGGCAAGGCAGATCAGGATGGATCCGAGGATGGTGAACAGATGTGTGCCGGGGCCGCCGGTGGAGGGTAGTTCATAGCCGGAGGAATTGCTCACCTGAATCCTCACCACTTCCGTGCGATCCTCTTCTTCAATGGTCGTTACATCAAGCGGTCCCGTCAGGTAAGCGGATATCTTACCACCGCTCATCGTGATAATTCTCACCGGCGCGGTCAGCATGTTATATCCATCGGGCGCTTTTGTCTCATACAGATAATATGTTGTGCTGCTATCTAAAGCGCCAAGATTCAGGATGCCTTTCTCATCCGTTGTGCCGGTCAGAATGGGAGTCTCACCGTCCTTAGGCTGATCGTCCGATATCTGCGTGATTTTGTACAACGCAAACTCAGCGCCGCTAAGAGGATTCGTTTTCAGGCCGTCACCAACTTTTAGAACTTGCACACCCTTAGCCGGCTGGTTTTTAACCACGAGCGTCACATTGCCATCTGCTTCCGTTATTACCTCGGCCTCTGTCGATTCAATATCTGAAAATGTCCAGCTGTAGGTCTTCGTTTTTGAATCATACGTTGAGACTGCCTTTTGGATCGTCACCTGTCCGGTAGCGGAAATCGTCAGGCGGATATCATAATCGGCCTGCTGATACGTTGTAGGCGTGCCTGTCTCATGCAAATAGTACGTGCCCGCAGCAAGATGATCCAGATCGATTTTGGGAATGACTCCGTTCTCATCCGTGACCAGGGTTTCAAATCCATCCTTCGGATAATAGTCCCGCATCGGATTTCCGGTATAGTAATCTGTCGTCTCATTATAAAGGGCGAATGTTACGCCGGAAATCGCTTCGTTGTTGACAGCGTCCTTCTTGACTGCGGTCAGGGTAAACGCGCGGTTCGAAATGGTGACGGTCGGCATATCCGTTGCGGTAGGTTCCGCAACCTGTTTGATGGAATAGCAGGCACCTTCAGCGGCGGCAGTCTCGCCATTTACATACAGCGTACCATTCTCAACCTTAATGGTCAGCGAATCGATCAGCGACAGATATTTATATGGTGCAGCTGTTTCTGTCAGGATATATTCTTCCCCGGATGTCAGATACGCGACCGCAATAAGACCAGCCTCATCAGAGGTAAAGGTTTTCTTTGAAGCCTCATTACCTGACTTCACCAGTGTGAATTTTGCGCCTTCCAGCGGAGCACCACTCAGGTCCGTCTTGACCAGCTTGATGCCGGGGCGGGTGTTGGTCACCGTATCCGTCCGGGAATTAACACTTGTATCTGCAAGCTGCGCTTCAGTCAACTCCTGACGGCTATAGCTTGCCGTGTAGTCAAACTTGTCAGAGTATCCGTGTTCGTTCGTGGTTCCGCCAACGGTCAGTGTTCCATTTTCTTCGATCTTTGTGACGGTGCAGCCGTCTCCCAAAGTAACCTTCCCGGCTTCATCAACCGTATAGTCACCGGACAGAGTTATTTCATATACCAGATAATCATTCAGTGTCTTTCCATTCGTCAGCTCCGGGAAGAACCAGTTCAGGGACGTTGCCGTCTTTCCAAGCTGTCGTACAGAGCCGTCCACCAGTGTCAGGGAATCATCGGCACCTTTCATATAGACTGCAAAATAGATATAGTCATGGTCATCCATGAACGCCGCGTCTGACCAGACCTTCTTTACCGTCAGGCCGTAGCCATGCTGGTTGTGCACGATGACGGTTTCATCCTGCCTGTCAATCACACCGGCGTTCGCGGTCTCGCCTTCCGGCAATGTCTCTCTGCTGCTACGAACATAGTCAATCAGGTTATAGCCTGCCGGGATTTCATCGCTGCGTTCTATAACCATAAATGCGGTGCCATCTGTCAGACCCGGAATCTCAATACTGTATCCTGCGGGAATTTTGTCCGCAGCGCCGCCGGGAGAAGTATGGAACGTCGCCTGCTCCTGTTCGGTTTTTACAAGCACAGACTCGGACGTATTACCGAGTTCGGAGAATACTGTCTTTCCTGTAGACACGAAGCCGCCGTTTTGATAGATGCAGTATTCTCCCGCCGGGTTCTTTACATAGTATCTGCCGGTGTTGTAGACCGTATAATCCTCGCCATCTTTTCCGATATAGATACGGAAGCGGAAGGTTGTTTCATCTTCATCCGCTGTAATTTTCGTTTCCTTAGCGTATTCTCGCCACAGCTTCTTGGTAATGATCAGACTGTGCAGCGCGTCCTCGCTGACATGGTTGTCGTAAATGACCTTTTTCTGGCCGGAAACAGTGGTTTCCGCGGTCTTGTAATCTCTGTACCCGTCCTTTGTTGCTGCGGTCCCTTCATTCTCGGTTCCATTGATGGTCACTTTGTCATAGGTACCGGTATCCTGCCCGCACTCCACAATATAGTACTCTGTTTCCTCCCTTGGCAGTTTGATGGAAGCAATCTGACCAGGCTTGAGATAGAACACATGCTCATACGTCATGCCATTTACGGTTGCGGACGCTGCATAGGAAATCGGAACAGAGGCATCCTGAGAATCCGTCACAGAGAAATCACCCGTCACCGGCTGATATACATAGCTTGTCGTACTATCCTTATAGAAAATCTGGAACGGGAACAGCATACCGGAATCTGTGGTTTCTGTTCCGCTGACTTCCTTTTCCAGCAGGACTTCACCGGCAGTATAGGGAGCCAGATTGAAGCGCATGTGGATGTTCGATGCGCCGGCGCCTCGTTCCATATAGTACATCTTCATCGTATGACCGGAATAGTCCTTAAATACAGTCCCGCCATCCTTAAAGATGCCATCCAGCCATGCGTCCACCTCATCCTGCATCTTATCCGGATACTGCGCTTTGTAGGCGGTCTCAAAGCGGTCCCTCAGGTTGGATTCTTTTCCGTTTTCAATGACTTTGCCGGTCCTGAAGTTGACGCTTCCATCCAGAGCAGAGTGGATACCGCCCAGATCCAGCACCAGCACATCATCAATATACAGCCAGAAATCGTCATCCCCGGAGAACTCGAAGATCAGGTCGTGTCTCCAGGCATCCAGTCCACTCTCGCTCTGCATGAAGCTGGCATCCATCTCCATGCCGAAGAAATAGATCGCATTGGCCGGATCTGTGTTCGCATTGTTGGTACGATGGATTTTATACAGCTTTTCTCCATAGCGGGGATCCAGTGAGGAAAGCATATTGCCATGAATATCTGTGTCATTGACCCAGTTTACATATGAATTTTCTGTGAGGTCATTATACGGGAAGAACTGTCCATGACGACGGGTAATACCGTTGCTTTCATCTGTGGTTGCGATCTGATCGTATACTACAAAATCGCCGACTGTATAGGTGCCGTTGCCGTCCGGTCTCTCTACCCCATACCACTTATCGCTCACACTGGTGATCAGGTGGGCAAAGTTCTGCGTACTGTCAAACTCAAAATATCCCGTCTCCTGGTAGGTACTCAGGAGAAACTGGTGATTGACCTCCATTGCACCACTGTATAGCTGTCCCAGAGAAGTACCGGTAAGCGTACTGGTCGGATACTCCTCTCCTTCCGCAATATATTTATTCAGCAGATTCTTTACGCCGTTCCACTGGTTATATGTAGTGTTCTGCAATACCTCCGTCTGTGTTGCACAGTTCGATCCCGTTACGGTTCCCGTGTAATTTTGCATCTTCAGCGTGATGCCATAGGATGTATGATCGATAGTAGCCACCTGCGAAAGCTTATCTTCCGAATCATCCGGCTTCATAATCGCAAAGTAGAAGGTATCCGCCTTGGACAGCGGTGCGTAGGTCAGCTGATAATTCAGAGCTTTCAGAGCCGAGTAATCATAGTACGGGTCATCCCAGGCAATGATCGTGCTGTAATAATCCCCGTTGCGGCGGCCATTCATATTGATGCCGATGGTATTGTCAGACAGGAACGTACCGCCGGACACCTGCGGCGCGATGTATTTGCCGGAATAGGCATTCTGCAGCTCGTAATAATAGTTTGGCGTGCCGTCATCGTTATAATACTCTGTGAAGTCCCAAAGCATGGTATTGACCTTGGTGCCAACCCAGGAAATGGTGTCGCCGCTCTCATAGGCCTTCACCAGCATACCGTCATGGTCAATGGCGTAGTAGTCATATTGGAGGGTATTTTCATTCCAGATTCTTGTATAGATAATGACCTGGTCGCCATTCTTCACATCGTAGTCGATATTGCCATTTTCATCTGTGTCTCCGGATACACTCACCTTGGTAGCTGTGTAGGTGACAAAATCGTCCTCATTCAGATTGGAGAGTTCGGCAAAGCTCAGCCAGCAGGAAGCATCATTGCCTGTTGTAAGGTCCGTCCGGCTTTGGAAGGAGCCGTTCGATTTCAGCGCATAACCATTGCTGCTGAACTTATATTTGCCGCTGTATGTCCCGGTACCTTCTTCTACAGTAATGATGCAGTTGTCATCTATATCCGACGCCTCCACCAATGAGATTGAATCACTGGCAATTCTAAGGTACTTTAATGTGCCGTTAACCTCTGTTGTGATGTAATATTCGGCGCCGCTAATATAGGTAAATGTCCACATCTGGATGTTGCTGTCCTTGGCCACATAGACATTTTCCGTGCGTGAGATGGGATCCACTTTAATGGTCATTGTCTTTCCGGAAAGTCTTGTATTGCTATTTGCGGCAGTCGCCGTCATAGCATTGCCCGAGGTTGTGGTGGCGTATATAATGCCGTATGATTTTCCGTCAAGCCCATAGGGGTCGCTTTTCAAGGTTTTTGTAAGGATCACCTTGTTATTTGCTCTTGCATTCTGATCCTCTCCGATCAATCCGTTACCGCTATACCCCCATGCGCATTTATTGCCATTACTTCTCTGATAATATATATAGAACGCGCCCGAATCGGTATGCTGTTCAACAGTAAAAGCCATTGTTGCCTCATCGGAAAATTCAAACGCATTACTGGTGTCAGACTTATACCGAACGTATTTTTTGTTGCCGTTTTCGTCAACTGTATAGACATAAAATTGATTATCGGTTCCTTCCACCGCATCAAAATAGTAAAGTGCAGCCGAGCTGATATCCGAAGCATTCGTTTTCGCAATACAATTTCCGCTCAGACTGTTCTTTGCATAGTACCTCAGATTATTGTTGTCAATTGAGACATAGAACATATTTCCATCCAGCTCGCTGACATCGGCAGCAGTTTCCAGCGCATTCGGCTCCACCACTGCATACACCGAGAACTCATCCGTCATGAATTTCAGTTCAGTTGCAGTTCCTTCTGAATTAAAAGCAGTTGCAGCAGTTTCATCATTCCCTGAAATTTCCGTTTCCATCACTTCAACGCCCTCTGCGCCGAAGTGAACAACTTTCAGCTCGCTGACGGGGTCTTCCGGGGCATCAAGCAGTTTAATGCTCATAGACACATTTGCCTGTGGCTCGATCTTCTGATCGCCAGCCCGGATTTCAATATCGAACAAATGCGCATAGTTGTCCTTTGCAGTTTCTCCAGATACTGCCTCGACAGCCTTCTGGTAATATTCCTGATACCGCGCATCCTCCGGCAAAATCTCTTCAGCCTTCAGTTCGGCATCATTCGGGATTCCTGCATCTTCGCCATAAGTAACAGTGATTTCCCAAGTGTCGCCCTTCGCGTCGATCACAGTCTTTGTGATCTGCGCATCCGTCACTTTGATCGTAAACACTTCCCCGGTCTTCATGGTGACGGTCAGAGATTCCTCGCTCAGGAATGGAAGAATGCTGACCAGCGCCCAGTCGCCGCTCTCCACGGTCTGCGCGTTAATCTCTTCGATCTGCTCTTCGGTCAGCTCTGCGGAATACTGTACCTCCAGCCCGTTGGCTTCTTTAATCCCGCCAACTGTGCTGTCAGTCTCAACTTTCCCGACCCAAACCAGTTCCGGATTCGAAAACTCAATGCTCTCCACGTCCGCGACGAATTTCTTTGTCTCCTCGGAAACCGTCACATCACTCAGCGTGAGCGCATCTTGATCCGTTACTTCCGCAGAATCAATGTCATTTTCTCCGCTGTTCGTTCCCTCAATTATACCCAGCACTTCTATGAGGTTTGTGAAACTCACAAATCCGCCTCCGGGAAGGCTGAAATCGTACATTTTGCCGTTCACCGAGTACGAGAAGTCCACACCGGAACCGGCCTCACCGATAGAAACTCTTTTGCCGCGCAGATCTTCGACAGACTTGATATCCGGATTCATGGAGATGAGCTGTACCGTTTCGTTGTAGAGCGCACCGAGAACCCTGAAATCATGGGTGGGCCCGTCATCTCCAAATGCTTTGGTGCCGTTCCAGGCATACGCACATACGTCTGACTGGGTGAAGCCCATTTGAAAGTCTCCGTCTTGTATGGACTGAATATTCACTTTGGATCCGCCGGAACTGACGGCTGTAACGCGGGCATCAGAATTATTGGAGATATACTGCGCGAGAACACCGCCATAGGCGTAGTACGTGCCTGCGGTTCCGCCGGTTCCGAACATCATTCGCGTCTGGCCGCATCCGGATAAAACCGCGGAAGCGGCAATAATCAGTGCGCCGAGTATGGATTTCCATTTTCCTTTTTTCAAGGCAGGTCTCCTTTCGTGGCTGCGGAATAACGATTGAATAAAATCTTGAGAAATTTTACAGGAGTTTTATACTTATATACCATTGCATTTTATCAGAAGTACTCTGATAAATACAGACTCGTATTACGCTTTGCTTCCTGCTAAAGTAATGACAGTAAATAAAGAAACTTGTGCCTTGAAATCTTTTCGCAGAGGCGGAAAGATCAAAGAGGAGGGGGAACATATGAACAGACAGTCAAATATTCCGGTCATCACAATCAGCAGACAGTACGGAGCCGGAGGGCGAACTATTGCAAGGGGACTTTCCGCGCGCTTTGACATCCCGTGGTATGATAAGGATTTTGTCGCTGAGACAGCCGCGAAATCCGGTTATTCGGAGGAGGACATCCGCCAGGAGGGGGAGCAGCTGTCGGCCGGCGGCCGTTTTCTGAATTCCGTTCTGAACACGTCAGCTGCGTATTCCAGTTCCCATGACGGAATTTTTCTCGCTCAGAAGCAGGTTATCATGGATCTTTCCGCTGCGCCGTGCATCATTGTGGGAAGGTGCGCGGATTACATCCTGAGAGAGGCGGATGTGCGGTGCTTCTCGCTGTTTCTGTATGCCGATCAGCCGTTCCGGCTTGAGCGGGCCAGGCAGCTGCATGAAAACGGCGACATGGATCTGAAGAAATATGTTGCGAAGGTGGACAGTCAGCGGGATACTTACTACCGGAATTACACACACCACTTTCTGGGCGATGTTTCGCTTTATGATCTCTGCTTGAATTCCGCAAGAATGTCAATGGACGACAACATAGAACTCATTGCGCAGATGATAGAAGCCATTTCCCGGTGAACGATTCGAATATATGTTCGATTTCTGTTGCTTTCCGGCAGTGAAGATGGTATGCTGACACTATAAATAATCCCGATCGGAGTATCATATGCCGGAAAAACTGAGTGCAAAGCAAGAGGAAATTCTTGAATTTATCAAACAGGAGATCCTGTCGAGAGGATACCCGCCGTCTGTGCGCGACATCTGCCAGGCTGTGGGGCTGAAGTCCACCTCTTCTGTCCATGCACATCTGGAAAAGCTTGAGGAATACGGGTATATCCGGCGCGACCCGGCGAAGTCCCGGACGATCGAGATCCTTGACGATACGTTCGGAGCTCAGCGAAAAGACATGGTCAATGTCCCGGAAGTCGGAACGGTGGCAGCGGGCATGCCGCTTCTTGCCGAGCAGAATATCACGGATTACATCCCGATTCCCGCCGAGATGCTCCCCAATGCCGAGACATTCATTCTGCGTGTCCGCGGCGAGAGCATGATCAATGCCGGTATCTTTAATAATGACCGGCTGATCGTAGAGCGCCAGAACACAGCCCGCAACGGTGAGATCGTCGTTGCACTGATTGATGACGGCGCAACGGTCAAGCGATTTTATAAGGAAAAAGGTCATGTCCGCCTCCAGCCGGAGAACGATGCGATGGATCCTATCATCGTTTCAGACTGCAGGGTTCTCGGAAAGGTTGTCGGTCTGTTCCGCACGGATATCCGATAAAAGCTCGAAAAAAGAAGATCGTGAGCCGGATGCCCGCGGTCTTCTCTTCTGTTTGCTTCCCTGAGTATATTTATTGAATTGCTGCGAAAAAGCACCGGCTGACAACGTCACAGTTCCTTTGGATCAATGGCTTTTCCGTCTTTCCAGATTCGTTCCAGGTCGTAGAACAATCTGTCCTGTCTGTCAAAAATATGGATGATCACATCCCGGTAGTCGAGAAGGATCCATTTCCCGGATGCATACCCTTCTACTCTTGGGTCGGGTGCCTGCGCACGGCCGAGGACCTCTTCCACATTGTCAGCAAGTGCGTGCACCTGGTTGATATTGCTGCCGTCAGCGATGATGAAATAATCGGCGATGGTAGATATCCGTCGGATATCCAGTACCCGGATATCTTCAGCCTTTTTGTCCTCCAGTGCGCCGACTGCCAGCTTCGCCAGTTCTTCTGATGTCATGATTCCTGATCCTTTCCGCTTTTTTCATAAAGGCCCGCATAATAGCGGTATGTCTGCTCTGTCATGGGGTCGATCGGCTTCCCCATGCTGTTCAGATAGTCCAGTGTGTCCGCTGTGACCGTATAAATTGCCCTCCGGATGTCGACAAATGCCATTTTGCGCACTTTCGGCAGATCGGAAGCCTGATTTCTTCTGGGTTCGATGTAATCAGCCAGAAAAATGATCTCCTCCAGCCTTGTCATGGCCGGTTTCCCGGTTGTGTGATAGGCTATGGCACTGCAGATTTCCGGGTCATTGATGCCGTAGATGCGTTTTGCATATTCTGCTCCGAGCTTTGCGTGAAGAAGATAGGGGCTGATGCGCTCATACGAGCTGATAGCAAGTCCGTAGGCCTCACACTCGGATATCTTCTTACTGTCCGGCACACATTTCGCGCAGTCGTGGAGAAGACCGGCCACATAGGCTCTTTGCACATCAATGCCATAGCGCATGGCAAGACACGCGGCGGTGTCGGCGACACCGAGTGTGTGGCGGTAGCGGTTTTTGTCGACTGCCAGAGCCTTTTTAACTTTTTTTCGCAGATCTTCGATATACACGTTATCCAAGATACAATCCCTTCTCTCTGATATATGACAGCGCTTCCGGCGGGACCAGGCCGGAGACATCTCTGCCTTCCCGGATGCGCTGCCGGATTTCCGTTGAACTGTGATCAAAAGGCCGGATTGAAAGAGATCTTATGTCAGCACCGTAAAGTGCCGTCAGCAGCTGGCGGTGCTGCAGGGCCGTACTTTGCAGCGTGTCCTTTCGGTCGGCAGCCAGAATAATGCAGTGACGGAGGAACCATCTGCAGTTCTTCCAGGTCTCCATGTAGGCGAGGGAGTCTGCGCCGACGATGAAGAAGAGCTCGTCAGCAGATGGCAGCAGATCCCGGATAGTATCGCAGGTATATGTGTATCCGCCGCGCTCTATATCGATCGTACTGAGCTTCATATATGGATACGGCCTGATGGCTTCCTGGACCATCCGGCAGCGGTCAGCAGCCGGAAGAAGGTCTGCTGCACTCTTGTAATAGGTGTCAGACGTCGGGCACAGAAGAATCTCCGGGATACCGTACTGCTCATGCGCGGCACGGGCCATCTCCAGATGCCCGAAGTGAATCGGATTAAAAGAGCCGCCGAGTACTCCGAGCTTCCTGGCAGTAACACGTTCTACCATTTCATTCATGGAAGCTTTATCCTGCGCCTTGTCGGATCTGGGTTCTCCTTGTAGAGAACAATCTTCTTCCCGATGATCTGCACGATCTGGGAATGCGTGCGCTTTGAGATCGTGTCTGCGAGCTCTGCAGGATTGTCTGCGCAGTTCTGCAGCACAGAGATCTTGATGAGCTCTCTGGCTTTCAGTGCGTCGGCGATTGCCTGCGTGAATTCCGGTGTGATACTGGCTTTACCGATCTGATAGATGGGATCCATCGTCATGGCAAGGCTTTTCAGGTATGCTCTCTGTCTGCTGTTCATTGTAACTCCTCAATCATTCATAGTAGTCAAAGGCAAGTGCGTTTTCGTCGCCGTCAGATCCCACTCTCACCGTATCTCCGTCCTGAATTCCGAGTGCCGAAAGCTCATCCAGAATCCCGGTTTCCCTGAGATATTTCTGGAAAAACTGGAAACCCTTCTCGGCATCCAGATTGGTATATCCCAGCATGCGGTCAATGCGTGGACCGTATACCAGGAAGACATGCGGATCACTTTTTGATGATTCGACTGTGTAGCTCTGCTTCGGGTCATCAAAGAGCATCTCCGGTTCAATCTGACT
Organism: Lachnospira sp. UBA4285; assembly: GCA_002394965.1. Classification (GTDB taxonomy): domain Bacteria; phylum Bacillota; class Clostridia; order Lachnospirales; family Lachnospiraceae; genus UBA4285. The sequence continues at coordinate 26,082 of DGVL01000153.1, read as the reverse complement.
CTCAAAGCGCACAGGTCTCGGGGCGGCTGTGTCAAGGAGATGTTTTACATAAAACAGCAGCTCCCGGACGCCTTTTCCGGTCACTGCAGAGATCGCAAAGACTCTGACAGTGTCCGATTCAAATTCCCGGCGGATTTTTTCAACCGGATCCTCCTCTCCTTCCTGAAGGATGATGGCATCGGTCTTGTTGCAGGCGATGACCTGCGGCTTTTGAAGAAGTGCCGTGTCATACCTGGCAAGCTCCGAGTTAATTGTCCGGATATCTTCTGCCGGATCGCGGCCGTCAGAACCGGCGGTGTCAACCATGTGGATCAGGACGCGGCAGCGCTCGATGTGGCGCAGAAATTCGTGCCCGAGTCCGACTCCCTCGGATGCCCCCTCGATGAGTCCCGGAATATCCGCAATGACGAATCCGCCGGCACCGTCCGGAAGATCGACGACACCCAGATTGGGCTGAAGAGTCGTGAACGGATAACTGGCAATCTTCGGATCGGCATTTGTAACCCTGGAGAGCAGAGTCGACTTCCCGGCATTGGGGTATCCTACCAGTCCCACGTCGGCAATGCACTTCAGTTCAAGACGCACCCAGAGGCCCTGGGCGTCCTGCCCGGGCTGTGCATACTGCGGCGCCTGCATGGTGGGCGTCGCGTAGTTCATGTTGCCCTTGCCGCCACGTCCGCCGTGAAGAAGTACCAGGCGGTTCTGACCGCCGGACATATCCGCGATCACGCGCTCACCGGTGTCATCATAGATGACAGTTCCCTCCGGGACCTTGATGATCAGATCCCTGCCGGACTTCCCGGTGCAGCGCTTTGCGCCGCCCTCCTGCCCGGATTCTGCCACATATTTGGAATTATAGCGGAAATCACTCAGCGTATTCATTCCCTTGTCGACGACAAATACAATATCGCCGCCTTTTCCGCCGTTCCCGCCGTCCGGACCGCCGGCCGGGACGAACTTTTCTCTTCGGAAACTGATATGTCCATTCCCGCCCTTGCCGGACTTAATGTAAATTCTTGCTCTGTCGGCGAACACGATTCCACCTCCTGAATAAAAAACTCCGGCCTTTCGATACGTCGAAGGTCCGGAGTCCTGTGAATCAGTCTTTCAGAATTACCGATCAGTCGTTCTGAGCTGCCGGGTATACAGAAACCTGCTTCTTGTCTCTGCCCTTGCGCTCGAAACGTACGGTGCCGTCAACCAGCGCGAACAGCGTGTCATCGCCGCCGCGGCCTACGTTGACGCCCGGAAGAATCTTCGTTCCGCGCTGTCTGTAAAGGATGTTGCCTGCGAGAACAAACTGTCCGTCCGCTCTCTTGGCGCCCAGTCTCTTGGACTCGGAATCTCTGCCGTTCTTGGTAGAACCAACGCCCTTTTTATGCGCGAATAACTGAAGGTTTAAAAATAACATCTCTATACCTCCTCGTAAACCAGTGAAATGTTGTCCGGATGCGCCTCCGCCAGCTCATATATGCTGGACTCAAAGCTGTTTAGCGCCACCCGGCTCTCCCTGCTGGGAGATTCGGCCGTGAGGTTAAATACTACCTCCGGCCTTTCTTCATCCACGGTGTTTTCACAGGCATCATCCGTGAATTCGCAGATCATGCCGATCGTATGGGAAACAAGCGTGGACACTGCTGCACAGAGAACATCGTTTCCCTCCAGTCGGAAGTCCACGTGTCCCTCAACAGAAAATCCCGTAATTCTGCCTGCGGCGTCCTTACGGATTGTCACCTGCGTCATTGGTTAAACCTTCTCAGGCGTTGATCTTTTCGATCTTGACAGCGGTGTAGGCCTGCCTGTGGCCGTTCTTCTTGGCATAGCCGGTCTTCGGCTTGAAATGGTAAACGATGACCTTCTTGCCGCGTCCTTCCTCGACAACACTGCCGGTAACGGTAGCGCCTGCAACGGTAGGATTACCTACCTTTGCGTTCTCGCCGGAAACGAAAAGAACCTGGTCAAACGTAACAGAATCACCGGCGTTCTTTCCAAGCTTTTCAACTCTGACGATATCGCCTTCGGAAACTGTGTACTGCTTACCACCTGTTGCAATAACTGCGTACATAATGATGGCACCTCCTGATAAATACTCGCCGGTTTCGGGGGCTTCTCAAGCACTTAACCCACACCGAGCGGCACACAGAAAATATAATATACTCACACCATTCTTTTTGTCAAGAGGGATTATATAAAAAACAGTATCCCGAAAACAGCGCCAAGCCCCCAGCCGGCAAGAATATCGCGCAGGAAGTGAACCCCGGCGAGAAGCCGGCTCAGAGAGATAAGGAATGCCACAGCCATAAGTCCGGCGCCTAGCGGAACAGAGAGAAAAAATCCGGCGGCGGCAATGATGAAGGCACTTGCCGCGTGGCGGCTCGGGAATGACTGTCCGTACTTTTCCTTCGAAATAAGCGGCCTGACAGGATAGACGCTGTATGGTCTTGGAAAGTCCAGCTTTCTGCGCAGCAGAGTGACACTGATAAAAAGTGATGCCGGGATCAGAAGTTCTTTTAAAAAGACGGCACGGCTCCTGCAGATGAGGCTGAAAACGAGCATTCCCGCATATGCTGCCCCGCAAAGCAGCGGAAGTATGCGGCAGAGCGCGCGGAGCAGTCTGTGAGCCGCCGTGTGGCGGCAGAAGAAAGCGGATATGCGCGGGTATACGCATTTATAATAACGGCTTTCTGGAGAATGCCTCATAGATATCTCTGCCCTCTTTTTTTCTTGTGATCTCAACCAGTCCGAGTCTGGTCATATCGAGCACCTGAACCGGAACCGGATCGGACTGCACAGCTTTTCGCAGGACTTTCAAAAGGCATGCTTTGTTGTCCTCTTCTCTCATGCTGATAAAGTCGACCAGGATCATTCCGCTTATGTTGCGGAGTCTGAGCTGCCTAGCCACTTCCTCTGCCGCTTCCAGATTCACCGCGAGTTTCTTTTTCTCCGGAACAGCGGGGCCGCTGCTGCTTGAGGCGGCGGCATTGACATCGATGGCAGTCAGGGCTTCGGTCCTGTCAATGTACAGATTGGCTCCGCTTTTCATGCGGACAATCCGAGCGAGTGCCCTGTCGCGCAGAGTCTCAAGCCGGTACAGACTGCTGAGTGGATAGGTTGTATCTTCATAGACTGTGAGCTTGACTTTTCCGGCAAGGAAAGACTCCTGAAAGAAACGGCAGATCTCCGGGACATCCGTGATCAGTTCCGGATCGCATTCTTTCGGCAGCTGTTCTGTATCTCTCTCCCATTCCTTCTGACCTTCGCCGATCTTTGTGCAGGCAGGAGCACTCACAGCCCGGGCGAGAATCGCTTCCATACGGTGCCGCAGACACTCTGCCTCGGCAAGAATGCTGTCTGATGGCGCTCCGGCGGCATTGGTGCGCACGATAAAGCCACAGGATATGCCCGCCGTCTTGCTGCAGGCCGCTGACACCGCCTCCAGGGCACTCTTCACATCCGGATCCTGTTCGGATTTCCGAAGTTTTTTTGAGAAGTGCACCGAATGATCGCCGGATGTGAGGACCAGATAATATCCGGTCAGCGAAAGCTCAGAAGAAAGAAGCGCCTCCTTCGGGGCGATGGCCGGCCGCCTCACCTGAACGACAATCCGATCTCCGCCCTTCGGGATATGGTCTTCTGATGAAGGATGATCCGGCCAGAAGGCGTGCCGGTTCTCACTGAGGGAATAATAGCCGCGGACTCCTTTTTGAAATTCGATAAAACAGCAGCCCAGCTGCGGGACGACCCGCTCGATGCGCCCGACATAGATGCACCCCGTCGGAAGGTCCGGGTCCGGGGCGTTGATTCGTATACAATGTCCGTCCAGAAAGTATGCACTCACGAGCCTTCCGCTCAAGTACGTTATTACTGCTTTTGCTTTCACGTTGTCTGTCAGATCTCCAGAAGGGTCCTGTAGAAACAGGTCCTGTGTCCCGTGTGGCATGCACCGCCGAGCTGTCTGACTTTCAGGAGCAGCGTGTCGGCGTCACAGTCGATGTACATCCGTTTGACGTACTGCAGGTGCCCGCTCGTGAGCCCTTTGGTCCAGAGTTCACGCCGGCTCCGGCTGAAGTAAGTCGCCAGTCCTGTCTCGCAGGTCCTGCGGAACGACTCTTCATTCATGTACGCCATCATCAGGACCTCATTGGTTCTGTTGTCCTGTACGATGCACGGAATCAGGCCATTTCCGTCCAGTTTGAACTCCGTGAACGGCATTGCCGGATCGAGCGTATGAACGGCAATGCCCGCATCCCGCAGCTGCCGCTTTATCTGCCAGAACGAATCGTCCGTTTCGGTCAGAAACTGGCCGGACAGGCCGAGTACATTGCGCTTCTGGAGGATTTCGACAGCCTTCGTCCGGTCGGTCTTGTCAGACAGTACCAGATAATCCAGCCCTCCCGGTGCCATCTCAGGAATATCCGGAGAGATGACCAGCGCAATCCGGTTCGCCGCCGCTTCGCTCAGCGCATCATATCCGCCCGGAATATGATGCAGCGCAATCCGGCTGCTCCCATAGCTGCGGCACAGCTCTTCCATCAGATCGACATTGCTGATCCGTTCTTCGTCCAGGATCACGACGTCAGTGCCGGCCTTGAAATAATTATCGGCGTCTTTGCGGCACGTGATGTTTCCGCCGACCCAGACCGGTATGTCGACCGTATGGCAGATCTGCCGGATATCGCGCAGCGCTGCTTCCTGAGACGCGGTGTCATAGGAATAATCAAAGACAAGAAGCGCATCGGCGCCCCGGCGTTCCTGAATGTCAGCGGCGCTCGGTATGTCTCCCTCGAATTTCTCCGTCAGATCCATATCGTGGAATGCCGCATGATCTTTTATATATAAAACCGGTACAAGAATACGGTCCATATCTCACTCCTGTTTTTGCTCAAATCGGCGGACCGCCTCAGCAAGATGTATTTTCTTTTCGTAGATCGCCTTCCCGATGATGACGCCGCTGATGCCGGCAGCTTCCAGATTCTCAAGATCTTCCATGCAGGAGACACCGCCGGAGGCAATGACATCCAGTCCGGTCTTCTCCGTGAGGACTTTCGTTGCCTCGATATTCGGACCTGAGAGCATCCCGTCGCGGGAGATATCCGTATAGACGATCGTCCGGACGCCAAGATCCTTCATCTGAAGCGCGAGGTCAAGGCTTGTCACATCCGAGGTGCGCTCCCAGGCATCCGTCGCAACCCACCCGTTCTTCGCGTCAATCCCGACAACGATCCGGTCCGCGCCGAATGTCTCGATCGCCCTGCGAACAAATCCCGGGTCTTCAACCGCTTTTGTGCCGATGATAACACGGGCCACTCCAAGGTCGAGGACTTCTTCGATGTCCTGCAGAGTGCGGATTCCACCGCCCAGTTCAACCGGAATGTGCACGGTATGCACGATTTTCCGCACTGCTTCTGCATTGTAGGAATGCCCTTTCCTTGCGCCGTCAAGATCCACGTTGTGAATATAGGATGCGCCGGCCTTTTCAAAAGCCGCAGCCGCCTGCCAGGGGTGCTCAAAATACTCGGTCACCTCGTCGAAGTCGCCTTTGCGCAGACGGACACACCGTCCGTCTTTCATGTCAATCGCCGGGTACAGTCTCATCACAGGCTTCCTTTCGTGGAGAGGACATCTTTTATCCGCGGGTCTTTGGATACCGCCATGTCCAGAGCTCGGGCGAATGCCTTGTACATGCCCTCGATGATATGGTGGTCATTCTCCCCTGCCAGCTCCCGGAGATGCAGGTTCATCCCTGCGCTGTAGCTGACAGCGTAGAAAAACTCACGGACCATCTGCGTGTCATATGTTCCGACGCGTTCTGTGTGAAACGCTGCATCAAACCCGAGAACCGGCCGGCCCGAGAGATCAACGGCGCAGAGAATCAGCGCTTCGTCCATCGGCAGAATGCTCTCACCGAAGCGGCGGATTCCCTTCTTGTCGCCCACAGCCTCTGCGATGGCAGTGCCCAGGACGATCCCCACATCTTCTATGGTGTGATGGCAGTCTACTTCCAGGTCCCCTTTACAGGAAAGCGTCAGATCAAAAAATCCGTGCTTGGCGAACGAGCGCAGCATATGATCCAGAAATCCGATGCCGGTGGATACATCGCCTTTCCCTTCTCCGTCAAGACTGAGCACACAGGTAATGTCGGTTTCAGATGTTCTGCGGGATACCTGCGCGGTTCTTTTTGTTTCACTCATCTTCAACTTGTCCTTCCGACGTTTCAAAGCGGACTCTTACTGCGTTGGCGTGTGCCGTCAGTCCCTCTGCCTCCGCGAATGTCTCAATGTCCGTGTGCATTTTCTTCAGAGCCTGTCTGGAGCAGGAAATGATGCTGGATTTCTTCAGGAAATCCTCGACGGATAGAGCCGAGAAGAAACGAGCCGTTCCGTTAGTGGGCAGTACGTGGTTCGGTCCGGCCATGTAGTCACCCAGCGGTTCCGAGCTGTATTCTCCGAGGAAGATAGCGCCCGCATTGCGGATTTTCGTCATAGTGTTCCACGGGTCGGCTGTCACGATCTCAAGATGTTCGGAGGCGATATCGTTGACCATGCCGATGGCTGCGTCCATATCCGGAGCGATAAGAATGCAGCCGTAATTTCCAAGCGATGCGCGGATAATGTCTGCCCTTGAGAGCGTCTTCAGGTATCCGTCAATTTCGTCGGATACGGCGTGCGCCAGTTCTTCGGAGGTGGTCACGAGGATGGCACTGGCAAGCTGGTCGTGCTCTGCCTGCGAGAGAAGATCGGCAGCCACATAGTGCGCATCGGCTGTCTCGTCTGCGAGAACCTGGACTTCTGACGGTCCTGCCACGGAATCAATGCCGACAAAGCCGAATACGGCTTTCTTGGCAAGTGCAACGAAGATGTTGCCGGGCCCGGTGATCTTGTCGACTTTCGGAACAGACGCAGTACCGAAAGCCATGGCTGCGATCGCCTGAGCGCCGCCTGCCTTGTAGATTGTGTCGACACCTGCTTCGTGTGCGGCAACAAGCGTTGTCGGATAGACCTTTCCCTGCGCATTGCACGGAGTACACATGATGATCTCATCTACTCCGGCTACGCGGGCCGGAATGACGTTCATAAGGACCGAGGACGGATACGCCGCCTTTCCGCCCGGCACATATACGCCGGCTCTGTGAAGCGGCGTTACGCGCTGCCCGAGAATCATGCCGTCCGGTCTCGTGATGAACCAGGATTTCTGAAGTTCATTCTCGTGAAATGCCCGGATGTTGACGATTGCCTTGCGGATGACGTCAAGAAGCGCCGGATCGACCTGACGGTAGGCTTCTTCGATCTCCTCGTCTGTGACACGGATGGTGTCCGGGTTCAGATCCGCCTTGTCGAATTTCCTGGTGTATTCAAAAAGTGCCGCATCGCCGTTTGTTTTCACATTGTCCAGAATCTCGCGGACCGTGCTCTCGTATTTTCCGTAGCTGCTGGGACTCCTTTTTTTCAGCAGTTCCTGAATGCTTGATTTTGTCTCATCGGTAAGTTTCAGTGTCCTCATCACGATTCTCCTTTATGCATTCTGACTTTCCTGATATTTGCGGATATCGCGGATCAGATTCATGATCCGTTCATTTTCCATCTTCATGGATACCTGATTCACGACTATCCGGGCGGAAAGCGGAACGATCTCCTCCAGGACTTCCAGACCGTTTTCTTTCAGGGTCGTGCCGGTCTCTACGATGTCGACGATAACTTCCGAGAGGCCGACGATCGGTGCAAGTTCAACCGACCCGTTCAGCTTGATAATCTCAACGGTCTGGTGCTTTTTGTTGTAAAAGTAATCCTTTGCGATATTCGGATATTTGCTCGCCACGCGGATAAGCTCGTGGTGCTGCAGCTTTTCGGCAGCCTGTCTCGGCCCGGCCACGCACATGCGGCAGCGGCCGATCCCGAGATCATACACTTCATAGAGCGCACGCTTCTCTTCCAGAAGAGTGTCCTTGCCGACGATTCCGATGTCCGCGGCACCGTATTCGACATATGTCGGAACATCCGAGGGCTTCGCCAGAAAGAAGCGTACGTGCTGCTCTTCATTCGTGAAAATGAGCTTGCGGGTGTCTGGATCCTTCATCTCCTCGCAGGTGATGCCCACATGCTCCAGTATATCCATGGCGCTCCTGGCCAGGCGCCCCTTTGCCAGGGCGAATGTCAGATACCGCATTCAGTTCTCCTCTCTCCTGATCTCTTCTACGCGCAGACGCTGCTCCTTGCCGTTTTCGCACAGGAAGATCCACTCATAGTGGCCTTCCTCGGCCACTCGGAGGTAGTCATCGAGCCTTGCGCCGCTCTTTTTCCGCATCATGCAGACGCGGATCCCCTCTGCCCTCCGGTGGGCAGAAGAAAACAGAGCAGCCTGGAAATCCTCTCTGTCGTAGACGAGCAGGATTCCGTTGCGCTCCAGCGGGATGTCGATCTTCTGGCGCTGCAGGGCGGTTAGGAGGCGATCCACATTGACCGAGAATCCGATTGATGCGCGGTCGGAGCCGAACTGCCCCATCAGGCGGTCATACCGCCCGCCATTGATGACCGGCTCACCCGTACCGAATGTGAAGGCATGCAGGATGATTCCGGTGTAATACGCGTGCGAGCTCAGATCGCCAAGATCAAAGGAAACATGGTCCGCATATCCATTGGCCGAGAGCACCGCATACAGGTCCTTCAGGCGCTTGACAGCCGCCAGGCATTCCGGGATATAGGTCATCTTCTCCGCGCGCTTCAGCACGTCGAAGCTGCCAAACAGCGTCGGGAGCGCTATCAGCGCATCGGTGATCATGTCGCCGATGTCATGGGAATGCAGCAGTTCTTCGACGCCGAACAGATTCTTCTCGTCGATGAGAGATTTCAGCTCCTCCTCGTCATCCCCTGATATCCCGGCTTCCGCGAGAAGTCCGCGGAAGAACTGAACGTTGCCGAGTTCGACCTGAAACTCATTCAGACCGACGGCCTTCATACAGTCAATGGTCATCATCACAATCTCGGCGTCCGCGTCGATCGAATCGTCGCCGATGAGTTCGGCGCCTGCCATCGTATTTTCCTTGAGACGCCCCTGATAATACTTGCTGTCATTGACAAATGTATTCTCGACATAACACAGCTTCACCGCCGTGCTGTACTCATCGTAATACTTGCTGGCGGAGCGGGCAATCGACGGTGTCATGTCCGGCCGCAGGCACAGCGTGTGGCCGTACCGGTCAAAGAACTTGAAAAGCTCCGTGCTTGGAACAGAACCCTTTTCCTTCGAGAACACATCAAAGAACTCAAAGGTAGGCGTCTGGATGTCGGAATACCCGTAAAGGTTCAGGACATCATGCAGCTTTGACTCAATCTGCTCTTTCTCCGCGCATTCCCTGCCGTATATATCGCGGACACCTTCCGGTGTGTGCAGAAGATCCTTCTTCATACAGTTCATCCTCATTTGCTTTATTATGCTAATGTGCTACCATGCTGATATGCACCTGTGCATACTACCATACAGACGGCGCCTCCGTCAACCGTCACGGCGCGACAGATCCGTCTGCAGAGCCTGAAGGTACGGTACGGGCACAGCCCCGTACAGAGGCACGAGAAATGTCCGGTCGAGCTCCTCTATGGTGAAGCTCTTCCGGCCTCCTGATTTACCCCTGTTCCAGAATCTGATTATATCAGAAAAAGGTACGTAGTACAGTTCATCCCGGCCCGTGAAGTAAAGCAGGATGAAGGCGATTCCCTGCTGCTGCTCAAAGGCGCGCATGAATTCAACCTGGTGTTCATGGATATTGTGCAGCGGGAATGTATCGGTGAGGGATTCCTTCGCGTCAAAACAGACCGGTATTCCCTGAACAACGCCAATGTAGTCGACGGTACTCTTCTGGTCAAAATATGCCAGTGTGATATGCCGGGTCTGTTTGTCTATCGTGAGCGGCTTGATCGGTGTGGGGATTTTCTGGATAAGGGCGAGTTTCTGGCGGCTGTAGCGCTCATTGGTGACATTGATCAGGTCTTCCAGTGTGGATCCCCTTAAGCCTCTGGAATTCCAGGTTCCCACAGCTTTTCTCCTTTCAGAACCCGCGCAAGATCGCCGGGTATCGGCGCCACCACGTGCAGGGGCTTGCCGTTGATATCGCGAAGCGCCAGCTGGTATGCATGCAGAAACTGACGCTTCAGATCGTACTGACGGGCCAGCTTCCCGTTCCATCTCCTGTCACCATACTTCGGGTCTCCGGCGAGGGGATGTCCATCCGCGGCCAGCTGCGCGCGGATCTGGTGGCTTTTCCCGGTCAGCAGGTGCACTCTGAGAAGTACGGACTCGTTATTCCGGGTAAGCGGGGTGACACCGAGCCTGACCTCTATGGCTGACGCAGGCCTGAGTGTGCCTGTGTACAGGCGCGCGGTGTTTTCCCTGTGATCTTTGACGTACCAGCCGGTCAGAATTTTTTCAGCATCCGCCCTGCAGGGGATATCCCCGTACGCAAGCGCCAGATAGTATTTCTTTATACTGCGCTCCCGGAACTGCTCTGCCAGATACTGCTGGCCGCGGATCGTCTTGCCAAACGCCGTGATGCCAGAAGTGTTGTAATCGAGCCGGTTCGCAGGACCCGCCCTGAATATACCGCTTCTGTCGGTCTTATCTTCCTGCATAAGATAGCGGCCGACCTGCGCCGTCAGGCAGTCTGTATGCTTTCCGTCCGGCTGGATCAGAAGCCCCGCCGGCTTGTTGATAAAAAGAAGATCATCATCTTCATAGAGTACATCCGGCTGTACGCTGAGTTCCGCTGATGTATCCGCGGCATCCGGCGCCTGATTTTCAGCAGAGAATTTCCGGTACGTTTCATCCGAGAACCATATGCGGATCGTGTCGCCGCTTCTTAAAATCCGCGCGCCATCAGCCTTCTGATCATTGACCGTGATATTTTTTTTGCGCAGCATCTTGTACAGAAAGGATGTACCGGCACCCGGCAACAGCTTCTGAAGCACCTTGTTCAGCCGTTGTCCGCTGGTCTCCTGTGTTATTGTAAATTCCTTCATAACCTCACAGACACATCGCACTGAGAGAATTCCGGATTCTGCCGACGCGGTCTTCTCTCAGTTTCTTTCCGCCCGTTTCGAGGCTCTGCTGCAAAAACGCGATGCGGTTCATAAATTTTGCCCGGTCAGTATATACATTGACGTTGATAAAGATCGAGTCGCCATGAAGAAAGTTGTTGACCTGATCTGCAAGAAAGCTTGTGTCGGTGTCCTTCTGCGTTTCATAGATACAGAGCGCGGAATCCGAGATGACGATTGCCTCGGTGCCAACCGGCTTTTTGCTTGTTCCGATGACCATATCATACAGCCGCATCAGGTCCGGTGCTGCCTCATCTGTCTGTCGTATCACACCGGCATCTGACGGTTTCTTTGAGGCAAGCATGATCAGGTTCACGCCAAAGCGTGCCGCCGGCAGCACCATCACGACGGCGGCGACGGTGAGGACATTCTGGTTGCTGCCCCAGATCAGAACACCGGCGACAAGCAGCGCCGCGATGACTGCTGCAAAGAGAATCACATAGATCCAGGCGCGCTTCTGTTTTTCCTGGAGATATCCGCTCTCGCCTTTGTTATATTTCATTTTCATCCGGATGATCCTTTCCCTGTGTCCGTGTGCAGTCTCTGAGTGCCTGAATCTCCCCTTCTGTGAGGCTTCTGGCCGCGCCCACCGGAAGATCTCCAAGTACAAGAGGACCAAATCCGGTGCGGGTCAGTGTCTTCACAGGGCATCCGATTTCCGCAAACATCTTTTTGATCTGGTGGAACTTTCCCTCGTGAATCGTGACAGA
>DGVL01000153.1:0-14165 GCA_002394965.1 Lachnospira sp. UBA4285 | reverse complement strand
CGAACTGTATGTCTCCTGCTGTAATCCCTCCGGCGAATGCGCGAATGGAATCTTCTCCCAGTATGCCGTCCACAGTGGCTGTATAGTACTTGTCCACATGCCACGCGGGGGATAGAAGCCGGTGCGCGAGCTGCCCGTCGTTGGTCATCAGAATCAGACCTGTCGTGTCAAGATCGAGGCGGCCGGTTGGGAAGAGACCTCGCCGGTGCCCTGGAGGCAGAAGATCCATGACGGTACTTCTGCGCCTGTCCTCGGTAGCGGAGAGCACACCAGCCGGCTTGTTGACCATGTAGTACTGGAAGATCTCGTATGGAATTTCTTTTCCGTCAAGGCTCACTCTGCTTGCGGCCAGATCTGCCGGGAACGCTGCATCGCGTACGATCTCTCCGTTCACGCTCACCCTTTTCTTCCGGATCATGCGGCCTGTCTCTTTGCGGGAAAGTCCGGTCATGTCCGATATCCAGCGGTCAAGACGTATAGTTTCGCTCACTGAAGCCTCCATCCCGGGAGATACCGGTTCTTGATCTGGCCGCGATTTTTCCGGCCCCAGCCGAGCGGCCAGCCCTCCAGAGTCACAAGAACAGTCCCGTCTTCTGCCTCTGTGTCTGCCGCCGTGATGGTTTCGCCCTTGAGATAGCGGACGACGCGGTCATCGTCACGCGCGAGCACAAGGCAGTTTTCGAAACCATTCCGCGGAAGAGCCATCGCAAGCGCCTCCGAAGGATCAAAGCGGTTCTTCTGGTTCCCTTTCCTGTACTCGCCGAGCAGCAGTCCGTTCCGGAGCACCCGCAGCCCGCGCGTGTTGATCTGCAGCTCCGGCAGGAGAAATGCCCTCGATTCCCGGATGGTGATCCTCTCTGCGGGGATATCACACCTCAGGCGGGATAGAAAGTCCGTCAGTTCGGCGGGAAGTTTCTCGCGCCTTGTGACAGGCGGGACACTTCCTGTGAACGGAGCGTCGGAACGTTTTCTCATAAGTGCGATGAAGTGTCCCTCTCCGCCCATGATGTGCGGAAAGATACGGACGCAGCGATCCAGGTGAAGCGCAGCATCCCGCTCACTGCGCACGAATCCGTGGCGGAATCCTTCATAGTCTCCAGCCGGCATGAGTGAGAATTCCGGGCGGTTCTCCAGCAGATAACGGACACTTCCCTCATCTTCCAGTTCATTAAAGGTACAGGTAGAGTACAGAAGCCATCCGCCCGGTTTGACCATGTCGGCGGCGTGTAACACAATTGATTTCTGCAGAGCTGAGAATTCTTCCGGACGGCTGGCCGACCAGGCCCTCACCAGTTTTTCGTCCTTCCGGAACATACCCTCGCCGGAACAGGGAGCGTCCACCAGTACCGCATCAAAAAATGTACCGGTGTTCTGCTGCAGCTTATCCAGAGGCTCTGACAGCACGACCGTGTTGCCGATTCCGAATCCTTCAATATTGCGAAGCAGAGCGCGGGAGCGGCTCGCGGAGATGTCATTGGATACGAGCAGGCCTCTGCCGCACAGTCTTGCGCCAAGTTCCGTCGACTTTCCACCTGGGGCGGCACAGGTATCGAGAACCGCGTCACCCGGTTTCACCGGAAGAAGGGCCGCCGGAGTCATCGCGCTCGGCTCCTGCAGATAATAGAGCCCGGCAAGATAATACGGATCCTTGGCAGGCCGCACGGTCTCCCCGTCATAGTAGAAACCATCTGCGATCCAGGGGACCGGCGTCAGGGGGAAAGGTGCGATGCTCCGGAATTCATCGGGGGATATTTTGCGCGTATTGACGCGAAGGCCGTATTTTCTCGGCGCATCAAGAGATGCCAGGTACGAGTCAAATTCGTCGCCCAGCATCTGTTTCATGGTTTCACAGTACTCAAGTGGCAGATTCATAAAATGTTCCGAAAAAAGAGTCAGAGCGAAGCGCCGCGCGCCGCGCCCGGGATTTTGTAAAAAGGCAAAAGGAAAGAGTCACCTCTTTCCCTTTGCCCCTTTTCTCACATATAAACGGCAGCCCGTCACGACACTTACTGCCCGTCATCCTCGACATTGCCGCTCACAAGCGTGTCGTTGTCCGCCGGCTGAGCCTGCGGTGCATCCCCGCTTTCGCCCGAGTCGTTTCCATCCGCGCCAGCCAGCTCATTGCGGTTGTTGATGACGACATTCAGCTCGTTCTGCAGTCCGTTCATCAGCTCCTGATAGCGGTCGTTGTTCTGACGAATCGCGTGCTCGATGATATTCTGCAGGCGTGAAAGCATGTCGTCTGTATAGTGGATGGCACTCGCCCGGATCTGGACAGCCTCGCTGTTGGCATCCTCAAGTGTCTTCTGCGCTCTGGCGTTGGAGTTGTTCAGATACTGATCGGCCTTGTCCACGGCGTTCTGCATGATGTTGGTCTCATCGACGAGCTGCTGCGCCTGCTGGGCAGCGGCATTGATGATCTGCTCGCCCTGCTGCTTTGCATCGTTGATGATCGAGTCCTTGTTCTGGAGGATTCTCTGATATTTCTTGATCTCTTCCGGCGTTCTTGCCCGCAGTTCATTCAGATAGTCATCCAGCTGGTCCTTCTCGCAGATAATCTTGTTGCTGGAGAATGGTGCTGTCTTGCACGTGTCAAGGTACGCTTCCATATCACTGATGATCTGTTCTATTCTGCTCATAGCTGTATCGATACCCTCCCGAAGGATTCCTGCGAATTTAAATTAGTGTTTTATACCGTACTTTGCGTAAATCTTCGGAACGACACTGGGCGGTACGAGCTGACTGATATCGCCGTGATTCTGTGCGACTTCTTTTACTGTACTCGAGCTCAGATATGCATAGCGCAAACTGGTACACAGGAAAAATGTCTCTATTCCGGGACAGATGACCCGGTTGGTCTGCGCCATCGCCAGTTCCGATTCAAAGTCCGTGACGGCTCTCAGGCCCCGGATGATAAGCGTCACAGAATTCTGCTTCGCAAAGTCCACCAGAAGTCCCGAAAAGCTCATGACCTCTACGTTAGGGAGATCCCGGGTCACGTCTTTTAACATACTAACACGTTCAGAAACTGAAAACAATGGACTTTTTGCCCCGTTGTTCAGCACCGCCACGATCAGGTGATCGACGATGGCGGCTGAACGGCGGATGACATCCAGATGTCCCATTGTGACCGGATCAAAGCTTCCGGGATAGATCGCTGAGGTCATGTTCAGGCTCCTCTTTTCTTCAGGAAGATGTGCTGATTCGTCTTGTAGGACTTGATCCGGATGATCTCGAAGCCGAGATCTTCCGCATAGGCCAGTTCTTCATCCAGGTCTTCCTCTACGATAATGAGTGTGTCCCTGTCGATGATGTCCGACACGGAAAGCTGTGCAAGGACATCCTCCTCGAGATTTTTTCCGTACGGCGGATCGATATATACAATGTCGAATCTTCCCAGACCTGCCAGTTTCCGAACGGCTGTGACGCAGTCTGTCTCCATGACCCGGGAGTTGTCCGTGAATTTTGTGAACTTCAGATTCTCCCGGATCACGGCACAGGCCCTTCTCGAATTGTCGACGAAAACAGCTTCCTTCGCGTGACGGCTCAGCGCTTCGATTCCGATCGAGCCGGTTCCGGCAAAGAGATCCAGAAAGCGGCTGCCAGGCACTTCCATCTGGATGATGTTAAACAGCGTCTCTTTAATCCTGTCCAGGGTCGGACGGGTGTCCTCGCCTTCCAGGGATTTTAACGGCATACTTCTTGCCGTGCCAGCGATTACTCTCATTTTTTATCCTCTTTTTTGTTCTTTGGGTCTTTGATTCTGCGCTCCGAACCGTTTCTGAGTCTCTGAATATTCCCTCGGTGCTGGTAGACAGAAAGCAGTGCCAGTACCACCGGTATGACCAGAGACTCCGCCAGATTCATGCCCTGCGCCGGCACAGCTCCGATAAGACCGCAGACTAAAAACTCGGCTGCAAAGCCGCAGGTCAGGAACATCGAAGCGAGTGAGACGTACCGGGAACTGTACATCACACACATAAACGTCACAAAGCCGAGAGCAATAAGAAGCGCAAAGTATGGCCGTATCAGTGCAAGCGAGATGATGACGCCGGTGGTTGAGGCAATGCCTTTTCCGCCTTTAAAATGCAGATAGAACGGATAGTCGTGCCCGAGTACCGCGCCGAGTCCACTGTACATGCAGATGACAACAGCCGGAAGCGTGCCGTCAAAAAGTGCCCGGCACAGCAGAAAGGAAAGAACAACCTTCCCCATATCGCAGATATAGGTGAGGTAGCCGGTCTTTTTGCCCATGGTGCGGATGACATTGGTCGTACCGGCATTTCCGCTTCCGACCGTGCGGATATCCACGCCGCGGGCACGGCAGAGCCAGTAGCCGCTCTGAATCACGGCGCCGAACATATATCCGATGATCACACAGATTAATCTTTCCATCACTGCTCTCCTGCCCTTTCACGGTTTATAAAGTGAATCGCACTGCCCCGGAATCCAAACGTCTCCCGAAGCCTGTTCTCGATATACCGGGTATAGGAAAAGTGAGTGAGCGACTTGTCATTGACAAACATGACAAATGTCGGCGGTTCGACGGCAACCTGCGTCATGTAGAAGATCCGCAGGCGGCGGCCCTTGTCAGACGGCGGCTGCTTCATCGCCAGAGCGTCGGCAAGAACCTGATTCAGAGCGCCGGTCGGAACGCGCATCGTCTGATTCTCCCGCACGATGTCGATCATCTCGAACAGCTTCTGCGTGCGCTGCCCGGTTTTGGCAGAGATGAAGAGGATCTCTGCATAGGGCATGAATGAAAGCGTGCTGCGGATTCTGTTCGCGTATTCGTAGACCGAGTGGCCGTCCTTGTCGGCGACGGCATCCCATTTGTTCACGGCGATGATGATGCCCTTGCCTCTCTCATGAGCAATTCCGCCGATTTTCGCGTCCTGCTCGGTGATGCCCTGCGTCGCGTCGATGACCAGAATACAGATGTCTGCCCGTTCAACCGCTGATACCGCGCGGATGATCGAGTAGCGCTCTATGTCACCGGAGATCTTGCTCTTGCGGCGCAGGCCGGCCGTATCGATGAAACAATAGCTGGAGCCGTTATATGTGACCGCCGTGTCGATGGCATCGCGGGTTGTTCCGGCGATGTCTGATACGATCAGGCGGTTCTCACCGAGGAGCCGGTTTATCAGAGAAGACTTGCCGACATTGGGCTTCCCGATCACCGCAATGCGCGGCCGGTCGTCCTCTTCCTCAAGCGGCGGTATCTTGGGCATTTTCTCGAAGACCACATCGAGCAGATCGCCGATTCCAAGCTTTGCCGATGCAGAGATCGGGATCGGATCGCCCAGTCCCAGGTTATAGAACTCGTAAACATCCGCCATCTGCTTCTCGAAATTTTCAACCTTATTGACAGCCAGCACGACCGGCTTGTGGCTGCGGCGAAGCATATCCGTAACTTTCAGATCCGCGTCGACAAGACCGTCCCGGGCATCTGTCAGAAAAATGATGACATCCGCCGTCTCAATGGCAATCTCAGCCTGCTCGCGCATCTGCTTCAGGATGACGTCTGAGGATTCCGGCTCGATTCCGCCGGTGTCGATCAGGGTGAATGAATGATCAAGCCATTCCACATCCGCATAGATCCGGTCGCGGGTCACGCCCGGAGTATCTTCGACGATCGAAATCTTTGATCCGGCCATACTGTTGAACAGTGTGGACTTCCCGACATTGGGACGCCCCACAATGGCAACGATTGGTTTTGACATGAACTCTCCTTTATTTCATATATTTTCAATCTGCCAGTCAATCGGCACAAGTCCGTTTTCCTCCAGGAATGCATTGGCCTTTGAGAAATGCCGGCATCCGAAGAATCCCTTGTAAGCCGACAGCGGGCTCGGGTGAGCCGCTGTGAGGATCTGATGCTTCGGATTGTTCAGCATGGCAGCTTTTCGTCTGGCAGGCCCGCCCCAGAGCATGAAGACAATCGGCCAGTCCTGTGCGTTCAGGATTCGGATGGCGGCATCCGTGAATTCCTCCCAGCCGATCCCGCGGTGGGAGTTCGGCTCGTGGGCGCGTACTGTGAGGACTGTGTTCAGGAGCAGCACGCCCTGATCTGCCCACTTTTTCAGATACCCGTTGTTGGGAATATAGCATCCCAGATCGTCGTGCAGTTCCCGGTAGATATTCACCAGAGACGGAGGTATCGCAACGCCCGGATTTACCGAAAAACACAGGCCTGTTGCCTGGCCGGGATTGAAGTACGGGTCTTGTCCCAGAATCACGACCCGGACACTTTTTAAAGGCGTAAAGTGAAAGGCGTTGAAGATGTCGTCTGCCGGAGGATAGATGGGATGTCCGCTCCGGTACTCTTCAAGCACCTTCTGAAAGAGTTTTTTGTAATATGGCTTGGAGAACTCCGGCGAAAGGGGCTTCAGCCAGTCATTCGTGATCGGCGGCATGTCGCTTCATCTCTTTTCCTGTCAGTCCGCCTGCGGGATCCGGACTGGAATGCCGTTTTTCCGCAGATATTTCTTGAGATCGGTGATGTCAAGTTCCCTGTAGTGAAACAAAGAGGCGGCGAGTGCAGCGTCGGCATGTCCTTCCGTAAAGGCAGTCAGAAAGTCCTCTTTTCTACCTGCTCCGCCGGAAGCGATGACCGGGATGTGGACCGCGTCCGCCACGGCTCTCGTGAGCGCGAGGTCATACCCTTGTTTCTGGCCGTCGCAGTCCATGCTTGTCAGCAGGATCTCGCCGGCGCCAAGTCTCTCGGCCTGCATAGCCCACTCGACGGCGTCCATCTTCATGTCGATACGCCCGCCGTTACGGTATATGGTCCAGCCATCTGCATTGTCCCGCTTTTTGGCGTCGATCGCAACAACGACACACTGCGCGCCAAACTTGTCGGCGGCATCAGAGATAAGACGGGGATTTAATATGGCAGCGCTGTTGATGGAGATCTTGTCGGCTCCTTCTCTGAGAAGTACCTTGAAGTCCTCAACCGTGCGGATTCCGCCGCCGACGGTGAACGGTATGAAAACCTTCTCGGCGACCTTGCGCACCAGATTGATCGTGGTCTCCCGGCGGTCCGACGTTGCGGTGATATCCAGAAAGACAAGTTCGTCTGCACCGCTCTTGTCATACATCCCGGCGACTTGTACCGGATCGCCGGCATCCCGTAAGTTTATAAAACTTGTGCCCTTTACGACCCGCCCGTTCTTGCAGTCCAGGCATGGAATAATCCGTTTGGTAAGCATCAGTGCACCTCCAGGAAATTGTTCAGAACCGTGAGGCCGATCCGGCTGCTCTTCTCCGGGTGAAACTGGGTCCCGAAGCAGTTACCGCACTCCACGGAAGCATCAAACGGCTGGATATAGTCGCATACTGCCGTGACGATCGAAGGATCCTCGGCCTTCAGATAATATGAGTGAACAAAATACACATATGGATTCTGCCCGATGCCGGTGAGAAGGCGTGCGTTCTTTCGGATCCGGATATTGTTCCATCCCATGTGAGGAATTTTTTCTGTGTCCGAGTGGAAACGGTAAAATCTGCCTTTCAGAATTCCGAGCCCTGGTACGTCCGGCGATTCCTCGCTTCCTTCAAATAGGAGCTGCATCCCGACGCATATGCCCAGAAACGGCTTCCCGTCTCTAATTGTCTCCCGTATGACGTCTGTCAGACCGTAGTCGTGAAGGTGCTGCATGCAGTCACCGAATGCCCCCACGCCAGGAAGGATAACATGATCTGCGTTTAAAATCTGCTGCCGGTCCCTCGTGACGACGGGCGCCGCCCCGAGAGCTGTCAGCGCCTTTTCCACACTTCTGATATTTCCCGCATCATAATCGATGATTGCAACCAAATCAGCCTCCCTGCCCCGCGGGCTCAAACCAAAACAAATGTCCCCGCCAGGCCGTCCTCAAAGCAGTCTCTCAGCTGCACCGGCCGGATCGAACCGGTGATCTGCGCTGCACACTTCTGCGGCCCGCATGGTATATATATTTTTATATAATTTCCAGTGAGCCCCGTAAAGTACTTTTTGCCGTTCACTTCTTCAGTCTGCTCAATCAGGACATCCTGGACCGAATCTTTAAAGCTCAGCCGGTAGGCATGCGCGAGTTCCCTCGCCTGTTCGATGAGTATGCCGGATCTCCTGTGCTTCACGTCCTGCGGGATCTGTCCGTCCATCCGGTCTGCTGCCGTCCCCTCCCGTCTTGAGTACTTGAAGACATGGCACTCGTAGAACTGGATCTTCCTGATAAATGCCAAAGTCTCCTGGAATTCTTCCTCCGTCTCCTGTGGAAATCCGACAATGATATCCGTCGTGATCGCCGGGCGGTCGAAAGTCTTTCGAAGAAGCGCAACACTTCGGGCGAATTCCTCTGTGGTGTAGTGCCGGTTCATCCGCTTCAAGACGGTGTCCGATCCGCTCTGCAGTGACAGATGAAAATGCGGGCAGAATGCCGGAACCGCAGCGAGGCGCTGTACAAAGTCCGGTGTGATGACCCTGGGCTCAAGCGACCCCAGGCGTATGCGCTCTACGCCCGGGATTTTTCCGACCTTTTCAATCACTTCAATGAGGCTTGTGCTGCCGTCATCCGAACCGTATGAAGTCAGATGGATACCCGTGAGGACGAATTCACGAAAGCCTTTCGCGGCAAGTCCGCGGATCTCCTGAAGGATATCCGCCTCTGCCCGGCTTCGGATCCGGCCGCGCAGATACGGGATGATACAGTACGAGCAGAACTGATTGCAGCCATCCTGCATCTTGATGTAGGCGCGGGTGTGATCCCGCACTTGTGTCAGCCGCAGATTCTCGTAATCCGTATCCCGGCTGATGTCTTCAACTACTTCAAGAGCCCGGTGCTTTTCCTCAGGCTCCTGGCAGTCCGGCATCTGCTTTTTTTCAAGGCGGGCAGCCGTGAACGACTCAAGGATCGGGATGAGATCCTTCTTCCGGTTGTTTCCGAGCACGATGTCAATTGACGGGTCTTTTGCGAGGCTTTCCGCCTGTTCCTGTGCGTAGCAGCCCGCGGCGATCACAATGGAATCCGGGTACAGTTTTCTAGCCCGGTGCAGCATCTGTCTTGACTTGTGATCCGCGATGTTGGTGACAGCGCAGGTGTTGATGATGCAGACGTCAGCGGGTGTCTGCCCTGCAAACGGCACGATGCTGTAGCCGGCCGCCGACAGCATCTGCTCCATAGATTCTGCCTCATAGGCATTCACCTTGCATCCGAGATTGTGGATAGCCGCGGTTTTCAAAACGATTTTCCCTCACATTCCGTTGACTTGTAACAACAAAAAAAGTATGATGAACACAGTAAAGAGCTTCGTGCAGGAGGTAGGAATTATGAAAACAGTTAAGATTTCTCTCAATTCAATCGATAAGGTAAAGAACTTTGTCAATGACATCTCCAAGTTCGATGTGGACTTTGATCTTGTTTCCGGCAGATATGTAATTGATGCGAAGTCCATCATGGGAATTTTCAGCCTGGATCTCTCAAAGCCGATTGAGTTAAACATCCATGCCGACGAGGAGAGTGATGTCGATACGATTCTCAAGGTTCTCAAGAATTACATTGTAGAAGACTGAGAGAACTGTTTTCCGGTACTTGAAACAAAACTGCTCATATGCAGCCCCGGTTTTCCCCTGCAGGAATTCCGGGGCTTTTCTCTTTAATACACTTCCGGTATTTTCTTCCCGCAGGAGATGATCTCCTCTGTGTCCACAGCTTTTTTCACCAGTTCTTCGATGCCGTCAAGCTTTTTCTCGTCCCGCTCAATGACGTGCAGCAGTGGCTTGGTAACCGGGTGCTTCGCCACGAATATCGTGCAGCAGTCCTCGTACGGTTCGATCGATGTGTCATATGTGCCGATTTTTTCGGATATATTGATGATCTCCTGCTTGTCCATGCCGATGAGCGGGCGATAGACAGGCAGTGTGCAGACAGCGTTTGTGCACAGGAGACTGGGCATTGTCTGGCTGGCCACCTGCCCGATGGATTCACCGGTAATCAGCCCCAGACAGTCGTTTTTCCTTGCGATCTCCTCTGCGATCTGCATCATGAAACGACGCATGATGATCGTCAATTCATCGTGCGGACACTTCTGATAGATTGCCATCTGGATATCGGTGAAGTTGACGATGTGCAGGCGGATCGGCCCCGCGTAGGCGGAAACTTCATCTGCCAGATCGACAACCTTCTGTTTTGCGCGCTCGCTGGTATACGGCGGCGCATGAAAATAGGTCGCTTCGATCTGAACCCCCCGCTTGCTTATCATGTATCCGGCAACCGGGCTGTCGATCCCGCCTGACAGAAGGAGCATCGCCTTGCCGGCTGTACCGACCGGCATGCCGCCAGGTCCCGGAATCTCTTTGCAGTACATGTAGATCTTCCCGCGGATCTCAACCCGGAGAAGCACTTCCGGATTGTGAACATCCACGCGCGTCTGTGGCATCGCATCCAGAATCCGTCCGCCCAGCTGTGCGTTTATCTCCATCGAATCCATCGGGTAGTTCTTGCGTCCGCGGCGAGCCTGGACCTTGAAGGAAAAGTTTTCTTCCGGATAGCTCTCCTTCAGGAAACGAATACAGTGCTCCGACAGGTCGTCAAAGCCATTGTCGTCGATTTCCTCAACCGGGCAGATCCACACGATGCCGAATACCTTTTTCAGCGCCTCGATAACCTCATCACTGTCAAAGGCTTCTGTCGCTGTGGCGTAGATGCGTCCGCTCTCCTTGTGGACTTTGAAGCCGCCATCAATTCCGTAGAGCGCGTGGCGGATCTGCCGCACAAGCGCATCCTCGAAGATATAGCGGTTATTGCCCTTGATGCCAATCTCGCCGTACTTGATGAGAAATGCAGTAATCATCTTCTCTTGAAAATCCTCTCTATGATCAGTGTCTTGTGAACAGACGCAGCTTCGGAAGAAGCTCCCGCAGCGTCTGAATGCAGTAGTCCAGCTCTTCCCTGGTCGTCTCAAAACAGAAGCTGAAGCGCAGCGTCGAGTCCAGAAGCGGGCCAGGCACGCCGATGGCCTGCAGCGTTGAACTCAAGCCCGGCCGGTTGGAGGAACAGGCCGAGCCGGATGAGACGTAGATGCCTCTCTCTTCCAGCGCGTGTAAAAGCACCTCTGCGCGCACGCCCTCAAACGAAGCGCTCACGATGTGCGGCGCACTCTCACGCCCGGTCTTTCCGTTGATGGTCACACCGTCAAGGCTCCTGAGATCCGCTGTGAACTGTTCCTTAAGCGCATACAGGCGGTCGATCTTCGCATCAAAATCACTCCCGTATGCCAGCTGAGCGGCAAGTCCCAGTCCTGCGTATCCGGGGACATTCTCCGTCCCGGAGCGCATTCCGCCCTGCTGTCCCCCGCCGTAGATGATAGGTGAAATCTTTGTTCCCTTCGCGATGTAAAGGAAGCCTGTTCCTTTCGGCGCGTGGATCTTGTGGCCGGATACGCTGAGCGTGTCGCAGTGTATCCGGTGAACCGGCAGTCGGAACTTGCCGTACGCCTGTATGGCGTCCACGTGATACAGAATCTCCGGATTGAAATCTTTGACAATCCGGCCGATTTCCTCGATCGGTTCAACAGCCCCCATCTCGTTGTTGACCGCCATGCAGGACACTAAGATCGTCTCATCGTCAAGAGCTGACTTGAGCGCCTCAAGGTCAACTATGCCATTTTTATCGACCGGAAGCCACGTCACTTTGTATCCCCTCTGCTCGAGAGCCCGGAACGGCTCCTTCACAGAAGAATGCTCGACGCTGCTTACGATGACGTGCTTTCCGCGGCGGGACGCTGCCTGCGCGCCGCCGATGATCGCCGTGTTGTTGGACTCCGTCCCGCCGGAGGTGAACAGGATCTCCTTCGGGCTGCATTTCAAAGTTGCTGCGATCTGTTCAGAGGCTCTGCGAAGGTACTGTTCTGCCTGAAATCCCTTCAGGTGCTTGCTGGACGGGTTGCCGTAATCTTCCCGCATCAGTTTTACAACCAGGTCTATGACCGGCTCCGAAACGCGGGTGGTCGCGGAATTGTCAAGATATGCTTCCATCTGTCTTTACTTGTCTTCCTTTTTGTCGTCTTCTTCGTCGGTCTCGTACAGATAGGTGAGAACCGACAGGATCATCATGCCGGCTGTCTCAGTGCGCAGGATTCTTCTGCCGAGCGTCACGATTCTGGCCCCCAGGTTTTTGGAAAGGTCTACTTCTTCCGGCGAAAAACCGCCTTCCGGGCCAATGAACACACTCACCGAATCACCGGGGGTGAGGCCTCCCAGAACTTTTCTTGTATACTGCATTCCCTCCGCCGACTCATAGGGCAGCAGAAAAAGGGAAGCCCTGGCGGCCTCTGCGGCAGCATCCTCAAAGCGCATCACGGGACATACCTGCGGAATCCGGCTCCGCTTGCTCTGATTGGCGGCTGCCTGCGCGATGGCGTTCCAGCGGGCCACTTTGTTCTGCGCCTTCTTATCATCCAGCTTAACGACACTGCGCCGCATAGCGACAGGAACGATTCGCTCCACGCCCAGTTCAATGCACTTCTGAACGATGAAGTCCATCTTGTCGCCCTTGGGCAGTCCCTGATACAGGGTCACGTGGACCGGCAGTTCATTGGTCCGGACATCCGTCCTGAGGATACGGCAGACGACGGTCTGATGGCCGGATGGCGTCTGCTCATATCCGCCGATCTCACACAGATAATCGAAATAATCACCGGAGCTGATCAGCAGCTTTTCGCCCGGGTGCATCCGCAGGACATTGCGGATGTGATTGTAATCCGCACCGGTAAGTGAAATGATTCCTTCCGGAACGTGAATGTCCTTATGCTCGGCAAAGAAATGATACATGTGTCACACCTTCTTCGCGGTGATACTCACCCATTCGCCATCATGAAAGGTATCCAGCACTTTCAGGCGGGGATTTGATGCAATGGCTTTCCGCACATCCGCTTCTTTTTCCTGGATGATGCCGGATGTAAACAGAAGGCCGCCCTCTTTCATGTGCCGGTCGATGTGCGCGCTCATCGGGATAAGGACATCGTGAAGAATATTCGCGCACACAATGTCGTACCGGCTGTACCCGACGGCGTCCGCTGAAACCTTGTCAGATACGATGTCACCCAGAACAATGTCAAAGCGATCCGGGGTGAAGTGATTGATTGCGGCATTCTCCAGGAATGCGGTTCTGGCATTCGGGTCCAGATCAGTACCGACGGCGTGCTCTGCACCAAGCAGCAGCGCTGTGAGAGAAAGGATGCCGCTGCCACAGCCCACATCAAGCACCTGCTCGCCTCCCTTCACCGCCTGCTCCAGCTCCCGGATCACCATACGCGTCGTCTCGTGTGCCCCCGTTCCGAAGGCGGTTCCCGGATCCATTGAGAGCACGGGATGTCCGGCCAGTTCCTCGGGAATCTTCTCCCACGTCGGTTTGATGACCAGCTCTCCGATGGTGAATGTATGCCAGTACTTCTTCCAGTTGTTGATCCAGTCTTTGTCCTCGGTCGTATCCTGCGTGATGACGGCGCTTCCGATGTCTGCTGTGAGCCTGAGCTGCTCCAGGGATGCCTGAACTTTCTTCAGGATGGCGGGAATATCATCCTTTTCAGGATCCAGGTAGAAGATCACCTGTGCGCAATCATCTTCCGGCAGGTCCGGCATCAGACTCTTTCCGGCATCGTCTCCGGTGTCGATGAACATCCCGTGCGCCTCTTCCTTCGTGAGCGGCACGTGGTCGCGTATCTCGACCCCTTCGATCCCCAGGGAGGCAAGGGTGGCGGAGAGGATGTCCTCTGCCGCCACCTTTGTCTGAATTGTAAAAGATTCCCACTTCATGCGGTCCACCTGTCACGCGTTCTCAAGAAACGCACAGTAGCACTTCAGTGCCTCGTAGATATCTGCCTTGCTCGTCACTTCCATCGGAGCGTGCATGTTCTGAACGGCGACGCCGGAGTCTACGACAGACATATCCAGGCCGGCCATGATATAGGCAATTGTGCCGCCGCCTCCGGCGTCGACCTTGCCGAGCTCTGCGGTCTGGAAAGCAACATTGTTATCATCGAGGATCCGGCGAAGCATGCCGAGGAATTCCGCATTCGCGTCATTGCTGCCCGACTTGCCTCTGGCCCCCGTGTACTTGTTGAATACGACGCCCTTTCCGAAGTAACAGGCATTCTGCTTCTCCATCACATCCGGATAGTTCGGATCA
>DGVL01000030.1 GCA_002394965.1 Lachnospira sp. UBA4285 | reverse complement strand
TGCGCAACATCGACATCGTGAAGCTGATCTGCGATTATCTTGACAAGCCGTACAGCCTGATTGAGCACGTGACCGACCGAAAGGGCCATGATCAGCGCTATGCCATCGATCCGACCAAGATCCATTCACAGCTTGGCTGGCTGCCGGAGACAAAGTTCGCGGACGGCATCCGCAAGACCATCCAGTGGTACCTGGACAACAAGGAATGGTGGGAGAACATCGTCTCCGGGGAGTATCAGAACTACTATAAAAAAATGTACGGAAACCGGGAAGTACTGGACGGGAAGGAGCCGCAGGTATGAAAGTGCTGGTGACTGGTGTGAGCGGTCAGCTCGGGCACGACGTGATGAACGAGCTGGCGCGGCGCGGGTATGAAGGCGTCGGATCGGATATCCAGCCGGACTACGGCGGCGTACCGGACGGCACTGCGGTGACGCGGATGCCGTATGTCCGTCTTGACATCACGGACGCAGATGCGGTGCGGCGCGTGATCGGTGATATTAAACCCGACGTGGTCGTGCACTGCGCGGCCTGGACGGCTGTCGACATGGCTGAAGACGACGACAAAATCGAAAAAGTGCGCGCCATCAACGAAGGTGGCACGCGAAGCATCGCGCAGGCGGTGAAGGACATCGGCGCCAAAATGGTCTACATCAGCACCGATTACGTGTTTGACGGGCAGGGGACAACCCCGTGGGATCCCGATTGCCGGGACTTTAAGCCGCTCAATGTGTACGGGCGCACGAAGCTTGGCGGCGAACAGGCGGTGAGCAGCCTTCTTGACAGATACTTCATCGTCCGCATCGCGTGGGTCTTCGGCGCCAATGGAAACAACTTCATCAAGACCATGCTGAAAGTCGGAAAGACACACGACACGGTGCGCGTCGTGAACGATCAGATCGGCACGCCGACCTACACCTTTGATCTGGCGCGGCTGCTGGTCGACATGATCGTAACAGACCAGTACGGGTACTATCACGCTACCAATGCCGAGCTGCCCGGGACGGAATCAGGGTACGATCAAAACGGCACGAAGACCGGTTATATCAGCTGGTATGACTTCACAAAGGAGATCTACCGGCAGGCCGGATACAACACGAAGGTGATCCCGGTCACGACGCAGGAGTACGGGCTGTCGAAGGCGGCGCGCCCGTTCAATTCAAGGCTCGACAAAAAGAAACTCACCAAAGAAGGCTTTCAGCCGCTTCCGGTGTGGCCGGACGCGGTGAGACGCTATCTTGCCATTTTAAAAGAGAGAGGCATGTTCTGATGAAAGGAATTATTCTTGCGGGCGGATCGGGGACAAGACTGTATCCGCTGACCATGGTGACGAGCAAACAGCTGCTGCCGGTATACGACAAGCCCATGATCTATTATCCGCTTTCAACGCTGATGCTGGCCGGGATTCGCGACATACTTGTGATCTCTACGCCGGCTGATACGCCGCGGTTTGAGCAGCTTCTGGGAGACGGACATCAGTTCGGCATCCATCTGAGCTACAAGG
Source organism: Lachnospira sp. UBA4285 (assembly GCA_002394965.1). Classification (GTDB taxonomy): domain Bacteria; phylum Bacillota; class Clostridia; order Lachnospirales; family Lachnospiraceae; genus UBA4285. The sequence continues at coordinate 4,550 of DGVL01000030.1, read as the reverse complement.
TGCAGCCGTCACCGGACGGGCTGGCCCAGGCATTCCTCATCGGGGAGGAGTTCATCGGGGACGATTCCTGCGCGATGGTGCTCGGGGACAACATTTTTTACGGCAACGGGTTCGGATCCCTGCTGCGGCAGGCCAGTGCTGACGCGCAGGATGGCCGGGCGACGGTGTTCGGGTATTATGTGAATGATCCGGAGCGGTTCGGTATCGTGGAATTTGACGCAGAGGGCCGGGCCGTATCGATCGAGGAGAAACCGGCTGCTCCGAAGTCCAACTATGCGGTGACAGGTCTGTATTTCTACCCGGCCGGTGTGGCAGAGCGCGCAAGGCAGGTGAAGCCTTCTGCCAGAGGCGAGCTGGAGATCACGACACTGAATGACATGTATCTTCAGGACGGACTGCTTGACGTGCAGCTGCTGGGCCGCGGGTTTGCGTGGCTTGACACGGGAACGATGGATTCGCTGGTGCGCGCGGCGGAATTTGTCCAGACGATCGAAGATCTGCAGGGCATCACGATCAGCGCCCCGGAGGAGATCGCTTACATCAACCGCTGGATTAGTATTGACACGCTGCGCGAGTCGGCTAAACTGTATGGGAAAAGTCCGTACGGCCAGCATCTGCAGGCGGTTGCGGACGGAAAAGTCAAATACTGACTTTCCTGAGGCGTTCTTTGCGCCCGGGATTTTGAGAAGGAGAGCAGAGTATGGGACAGATCAGTGTCGAGAGAAATGTCGGAGGAATTGAAGGGCTGTGCGTGATCACGCCGACGGTTCACGGCGACGAACGCGGCTATTTCATGGAGACATATAACGAGAAGGATATGAAGGAGGCAGGACTTGACGTCCATTTTGTGCAGGACAATCAGTCGAAGTCAGTCAAGGGCGTCCTGCGCGGCCTCCACTTTCAGAAAAAATTCCCGCAGTGCAAGCTCGTGCGCGCCGTATACGGCAGCGTCTTTGACGTGGCCGTCGATCTGCGCGGCAGCTCCAAGACCTACGGCAAATGGTACGGAGTCACACTCACGGCCGACAACAAGAAGCAGTTCCTGATCCCGGAGGGCTTTGCGCACGGCTTCCTCGTTCTCTCGGACGAGGCAGAGTTCTGCTACAAAGTAAATGATTTCTGGCATCCCAACGACGAGGGCGGCATGGCATGGAACGACCCGGAGATCGGGATCGCGTGGCCGCTGCTGACCGGAACATATAAGGGCAGCGCATCCGCGGAAGGGTACGCTGTCGATGACACGTCTCTTATTCTCTCTGACAAGGACCAGAAGTGGCTCGGCATACGGGAGACATTCCGCTTCTGAGAAGCTGGCGGTAAGAGTGCAGCGTCCGGGAGGGCGCGCAGAAGGAATGGATACGATGCGATACAGGATAACCGACATCACCGAAGCGGATTACGGCTGCGAGGAGCTGCCGGAAGGCGCGCCGGTGATGTGCCGCCTCGTCCTTGAGGCAGAGAACGGTATGGAAACGGTACGGGAAGTGCCGGACGACACGGCTCTCGCCGCGCGTCTCGCGGCAGGGCAGATCATCACGGACGAGCAGATCGCGGCGCTGCAGAGTTGAGGCGCCTGCACAGCTGAGGTACTCCAAAGCTGAGGTGCCTCCGGCACAAGCTGTCAGATCCTGCCGGCGGCCTTGAGAAGATCTTCGACCATCTTCACATTTTCAAAAACCATCGCGTCGCAGTGCTGCTTCTTCGGGATCCCTGACGCCTTGTTGGCGGCCAGTAAAGAAGCGCAGTCTGTGTGGCCGTCGTGGCGGATGCGGATCTCGCGGAAGTACTCCGTGACCATCTTCGGATCGTTCAGACCGAAGAGCCCCAGAGCCATGAGTGCGCCGGTGATAGCTCCGCAGACGCTGGCAATGCGCATTCCTGCCCCGAAGTTGTCCGCGATGGCGAATGCCGTCTGCGTGTCAAGTCCCTTCTCCTCGGCAAATGGGATAAAAACCGACTGCGCGCAGTTGTAGTGGCGCGTTGTATCCGCGCGCAGTTCCCGCGCGCGGGATAAAAATCTGGAATCGTCTTCTGACATAGCAGTACCTTTCCTGAAATCGATATAGGTGTTCCAACAGGCGTCCGCTTTCCGGGCGCTTTTTTTAGTGTATCACAATTGCCGGGCGCCGGATACGGCGCATGTCTCACATATGCCGGGAAGGGAATATGTCACATTTTCAGTAGATGGAGTCCGGCAGACAGGAACAACGCGATTGTACAATGTACACAACAATCTGACGGAGGGACATCCTATGACTAATGAGACATTTCGCTGGCTTTCATCGCTGAGAGCGCCGGTTCTGCTTCCGGCGTCTGCCGGCCCGTTTTCCTGTCCGAAGCTTGCCGGAAGCCGGGGTGCATGGTATCTTCGCGCGCAGGTATCCGGCGGCGATTGTTTCTTTTACACAGAGGACTTTTCCTGCATCTCAGAAGTGAAACATCTCCCGGATACGCTCTCTGATGCTGACTGGAGAGACGAAGTGAGAGATGACAGACATGGTTTTTATCTGCGCGTGAGGGAGCGGGATGGGAATGTCCTCTTGTCCGTCTCGGGCGACGGCCGCGCATGGATGGATTTTGAACGGGACCGGGCGGATCACCCGGAGTGCGGAACCGTGTATGAGGGGGACTACTATCCGGCGCTGCCCTGCGGGGAGTATATTCGCGCGCAGAAACCGGAGGACGGAGATGCGGACCGGGACCGGGCGATATTTGACATCCGGGACTTCGGAGCGGTGCCGGACCGCCACTTTCTCTGCACGGAGAGTATTCAGGCGGCGATAGACGCGGCGTCTGACGTCTCGGGGACGGTTCTGGTGCGAGGCGGGCGCTTCATGGCGGGAACGCTGTATCTTAAAAGCGGTGTCACGCTTTTTGTCGACAGGGACGCGCAGCTCGTCGCGTCGCGTCAGCGCTCGAGACTCACGGACGCCTTCATCATCGCCCGGGATGCTGAGGATGTGACGGTCACCGGCGGCGGCGTGATCGACGGGAGCGGAGAGTATTTCGTGCATCTGCCGCTGCGCCGCCCGCTGCTCACTCCGCTCGGGAAGACGAAGGTTCCGCCGGTTCTCTACGACAACATGGGATACCCGGTGGACACGATCCGCTACGCCTACCGCAGCCGGATCCGCTATGTATCGGACCCCTACGGGAACGGGGACGGCGTATTTCAGCGCCCGATGTACTTTGTCTGGTTCCGGAATTGCAGGAATGTGCGGGTGAACAACATCATACTCCGGGATGCCTGCGACTGGTCGCTGGCCCTGGACGGCTGCACCGGAGCGGACGTTTCTGATACGGTCATCGATGACAACCGCCATGTTGCCAACACGGACGGCATCGACATCATGGCGAGCGAGGACGTGACGATCCGTCACTGCTTCATCTCCTCGGCAGACGACGGGATCTGTGTGAAGGCGCCGAAGATTCACGAGCACGACGGAGAGGACATCGAGGACGCCGGCGGCACCATGCGCCCGACCCGCCGTGTCTTTATCTCCGACTGCACCGTATCGTCCGTGATGAATGGTTTCAAGATCGGGACAGAGACGTATTATGACATCTCTGACATTACGGTTGAGAACTGCCGCTTTCTTCTTCCGGATATCGCGCCGGGCATGGTCTCGGGCATCAGCATAGAGTCCTGCGACGGCTCGAATGTCGAAAACGTGACGGTCCGGAATATCCGGATGGAACAGGTTGTCTGCCCTGTGTTCATACAGCTCAACCGCCGGAACAAGTTCGGGTTCGCGTCAGAGGAAGACCGCAGGGTGCGAGAAAATGGAGGCAGCATCCGCCATATCCGGATCGAGGGCATAGACAGTGTGGACGCGGAGCTTCCTTCTGTTGTGACGGGGTTCTCAGACGGGGAGGGCATCACGCGGCGCGTGGAGGATATCACGCTTTCCGGGCTTCTTGTCCGGTATCGCGACAACATCGCGGATCTGAACCCGCAGCCGCACACAGCCGAAAATGTCGACCAATATCCGGAGAGCAATGCACTCGGCGATGTTCCGGCGTCAGCGCTCTTCGTCCGCCACGCAGACAATGTGAAGATACAGGACTTCAAGGCCTGGCCGCGCACCGGCGAGAAGCGGGAAACTGTCTGCACAGAAGATGTTCGTGGTATACTGCAGAGGTAAAGCCAGTCAAAAGGAACGGCTGAGCCCGCCGGCAGGCGGGCCTGGCCGGCACTGCGAAGCGAAAAGGAGAAGCTTATGATTAAAGTATACGGCCTTCCGAGCTGCCCGTACTGCGACTATGTGTATGAGCAGATCAAGGACAAAAAAGAAGAGTTCGAGTACATCAATATCGGCGCACACATCCGCAACATGAGTCAGTTCATCCGTCTGCGTGACACAAGCCCGGCATTTGATCACAGCAAGGAGATCGGCGATGTCGGCATCCCGGCGTTCGTCTTCCCGGACGGGCATATCTCCCTTGACCCGGCCGATGCAGGCCTGATCGAGTACGGCAGTGAAGCGGCCTGCTCTATTGGTGATCACAAGAGTGGGAAGAAGGGCTGCTGAAAAGGTGCTGACAGCTCA
>DGVL01000018.1 GCA_002394965.1 Lachnospira sp. UBA4285 | reverse complement strand
AAACTTTTTTTAAAATTTTTATCCGCTCACAAAATGCAGTATTATGAGGCTCGTCCATACACTAAAAAAAGGAATTCACAAGAATTCCTTTTTGCTCATCTATCAGATTAAACGGAGATGGAGGGATTTGAACCCTCGCGCCGCGCAAACGACCTACACCCTTAGCAGGGGCGCCTCTTCAGCCTCTTGAGTATTTCTCCAAGTATGTCTGAACTACTGTCTGCGATCTGAATGCTGTCTATTCTATGCTTTTTTCCCTTCGAAAAAACCGAATCTCTCGCAAGGGCATGTTCTATTATATTAACGGGGCGGAGGTTTGTCAACAGAATTTTTTTTACTTCAGCTATATTCCGCAGCGTATTCTGCAGCGAGCTCCACATAGCGGGAGGCATTGTGCTCCAGTAACCGGATCTGGTCCTCTGATACCCGGCTTACAATTCTGGCCGGGCTGCCCACGACAAGGCTGCCGTCCGGAATGACCATTCCTCCTGTGACAAGGGCGCCGGCTCCGATCAGACAGTGGCTGCCGATCTCGGCTCCGTTCATGATAATGGCACCCATTCCGATCAGTGTGCAGTTACCGATCTTACAGCCATGTACGATCGCACCGTGGCCGATCGACACGTCGTCGCCGATCTCCACAGGGAAGTCCGGGCCGGTATGGACGACTGCATTATCCTGTACATTGGATCTCTTTCCCATCCGGATCCCGCCGCCGTCACCACGCAGCACCGCGTTGTACCAGACACTGCTCTGTTCTCCGATGGTCACATTACGGATAATCCTGCTTCCCTCCGCCCGAAAAACACTCTCATGGATCTGCTGCATGCCACTCTTCCTTTCGCAACACTTTTCTTGAAGCCTCACACAACTGTTATGAAGTCATGAGAGTATGCGGGCAATCGTTTTAAGAATTGCCCGCAGATTTTATGTCTCTAAAAGAAACGGACTTCTCCCGTCGAAATTTAATAATATATGAAATCTTCTGTACTGGCAATTTTTTTAGTAAAGCGGCAGGCAGCTGCCTGCCAAATCGTTCCACTCAGGTTTTTTCACGAAATACCGCAAAAAGAAGCCTTGAGTTTCGTGGCAGTCTGATCAGGAACGTCAATTCACTCCAAAACCATTCCGCGCATGGTGTTATTCAGACTGTCTGATCAGTGTCCCGAGCAATTCTGCCCAGGATTTGACCAGGTCGGATCCGGTGTCGGCAGCCACAGCTCCGGCAATGGCCTCTGCGCTGGTGAGGGTTGCCGTTCCTTTAAATTCGCTGCCGCGGATGACCATGCCGGCTTCTGCCAGAGAGATGGCAAGCGCGGTGTTGTCATCCGGAATCTCGTGATAATCAGCTGCGAGGACCGGTCTTTCCACGAGCCGGCTCTCGGAACCGGTCTTTCCGCTGTTGATCTCCTTGTAGCGAATGGCGACGTTGCAAAGTTCACTGTCTTCGCCGGCGCTTTCCTTGCTGCTGTATTTGAGATCGGGGACGCTGGTCTCACTCTCTCCGCCCGCCGGTACCAGCTCATAGAGGGCGGTCACGGCCTTTCCGGCGCCCACGTCTCCGGCATCCACCTTGTCATTGTTGAAGTCCTCGGCGTTCAGGATCCGGCTTTCATAGCCGATCAGGCGGTATTCCTGCACGAGCGCCGGATTGAATTCGACCTGGATCTTGACGTCGTCCGCCATGGGAATGAGCGTGGAGGCGCTTTCCTGTACGAGGGCTTTCTCCGCGTCAGTCATATCTCCGATATAATGATAGTTGCCGTTTCCGTTTTCCGCCATGACCTCCATCTTGTTGTCCTTGAGGTTTTCGGCTCCGTAGCCCAGGATGGTCAGGTAGACGCCCTTCTGTCTGCCCGCTTCCACGATCTCCTTGAGCGCCCCCTCGCTGGTGGCACCGATGTTGAAGTCGCCGTCGGTCGCCAGCAGAACACGGTTGACGCCGTTTTCAACATAACTTTTTTCCGCCATCTCATAGGCGGTCTGGAGGCCGAGAGACCCGTAAGTGCCTCCGCCGGCATTGAAAAGAAGCTCTGCAAGTCCCCTGTAGATCTCGTCCTTTTTGTCACAGCTGACATTCTCCAGGACGACGCCCTGGCCGGAGGCGTAGTACATGAGAGAGACCGTGTCCTTCTCGTCAAACCCCTCCAGCATATCCGCGTAGGCGCTGAGTGCCAGCGGAAGCTTGTTGATCAGCATCATGGATCCGGAGACATCAGTCACCAGCACAAAGTTTGTCGCCGGTTTTTCCTGCCGGTCGTCCGCGCGGATTCCGATGCGGACCAGGCCGTGTCCGGGGTTCCAGGGGCAGCGGGTATACTCCGTGGAGACGGTGAAGGGCTCTTCTCCGACGCGGTCGCCGCTGTAATCGTAATTGAAATAATTGATCAGCTCCTCGATCTTGACCTCGTCCTTCTCTATCTGGTATCCGTCGAGAATATCATATTTCAGTTTCGTGTAGCCCGCCGTATCCACATCGATGGAAAAAGTAGAGAGGGGCGAGGACGCAACGGATTTGAAAGGATTCTCCCGGATCGTGTTGTACTCGGCCGTGTTGAAGTCCGGGTCCTCATCCGGGTCCGGCATCTGCTCATCCGGCGTGTCAGGCTGTGCTGCTTCTGCGCGCTTGCTCTGTGAACCATCCTGAGATCCGGTCTGTGCGTCATCGGATGCAGAGGGCTCAGATGCCAGCGCCAGTCCTGTCTCCATGGCGGATTCTTCCACCGCACCCCCGCCGGCAGCAGCCATACTCATTTCGTCTTCATAGAGAAGATCCGGTTCAGGTTCCGGGAACAGATCCGGATCCTCCTTCCTTGCCTTTTCGATGATTTGATCGATTTCTTTCCAGAGCTCCTCCGCCAGATTATCCGCATAAAGGGAACTTGCAAGCAGATACCTGTCCGCCACATCTTTGGAAATCATATCATGCTGCAGGAGCACCTTCAGGCAGCGGCCCCTGTCGTCGTAATCGTCCGGATCTTCCAGCCGCTCATAGGCAAGGTCCAGGACCGCGCGCCGGAAGTCCGCATTCATGGAGTCGATGACTGCCTCCTCCTCTTCAGACGTCAGATTTGAGTACCAGCCGCTGCGCGGCCGCGTCTCGGCCTTCGCGTTCCATTTGCTCAGATCATCCGTGAAGCTGTCATGGTTGTGAAAAACGTCCTCCAGGGACTGCCGGGGCTCAGCCGGCAGCTGGTCACCGGCTGCGGAGGCGGCAGCGTCCGTTTCCGTCTGCTGCGCATATGTCATACCGGTCCCCGGATCCGCTTCCGTCTGCTGCGAAGCCGTGGATCCCGCTCCGGAACCGGTCTGCGGCTGCTCTCCACCCCCGCTTCCGCACGCAGACAAGAATGCTGACAGCAATGCAAACTGCATGACAATGACCAACAGGCGTGCACAAACACTGTTCAAGTACTTTCTCATGCTCTTTTCCTCCATTTGTAATCCTACAGATATATAAAGAGTTTGCCGTGCCGAAACATTTTTTGATTTACTGTTATACATAATAACGCAAACCGCCGCAGAAATGTTACGCCGTGACGGGAGCGCCGGCAATTCTCTCTGATATTTCTGAACCTGCGGTGCTGATCAGAGCAAAAATGCCGTCGGTACTTTTTTTGCTCCCGGAGCTTTGTGATGCGGGACAGCCCGGGGTTCTGCGGCTCCTTCAGAGAGACGCCCTTCACGAATCACTCCGGGGACTGCCGTTCCTGCCGGCGGCATGGTCGGAAAGAATACAAAAAAATCACACATTTTTTCGTTAATGATGATACAATGTATATGTTGTTCCGGCGGATGCCGCGTTCAGCACATGAACTCTATCTTATTTATACGGAGGATTGTTATATGAAAAAGAAACTGGTTGCATATCTGCTGGTCTCCGCTCTTGCAGTCACTGCACTGATCGGATGCGGCAAAAAGGGCGGCGATGCCGATGCCGCAAATGCCGCTGCTACAACTGAAGCTGCGGCTCCTGTAGAGGGTGCCGTGGAAGACGGCGCTGAAGCCGAGGCTGAGGCTGTGGAAAATGCCGTCGAGGAGGCTGTTGTCGAAGAGGTCACTTCGGATGCAACAGCTGCCGCTGCTGTTGAGGCTGTCGAAGCAGCTACTGCTGCAGAGGCTGTCGCTGCCGAGGCAGGCACAGGCGAAGCCGCAGCAGAAGAGTTTGTTGATGATGAGGCTGCTGAAGCTGTCACCGGCGAAGCTGCCGCTGCAAACACTGAAGAAGATGTGATCGTGGATCCCGGCACTCAGTACACCGTTCGTTTCGGCGGCAATATCTATGCTTCCATGGATCAGAACGATGCAAACGTCATTGATTACGTCTATCCCGGCTATATCCTCACCATCAATGAGCGCCTGGATAATTACTGGTACCATGTCACCTATTGGATCGACGGCGCTGCCCGCAGCGGTTATATCAAGATCCAGTAATCATTGA
>DGVL01000050.1 GCA_002394965.1 Lachnospira sp. UBA4285 | reverse complement strand
GACTGGGAAGGCTGGCAGAAGATGACCGCGGCGATCGGCGGCAGAGTGCAGCTGGTCGGCGATGATCTCTTCGTCACCAACACGGAAAGGCTCTCCAAGGGAATTCAGATGGGAGCCGGCAACGCGATCCTGATCAAACTCAACCAGATCGGTTCTGTATCGGAGACCATGAGCGCCATCCGGATGGCGCACAAGGCCGGATACCGCGCCATTGTATCCCACCGGTCCGGCGAGACGGAGGACACGACAATCGCAGATCTGGCTGTCGCGCTGAATGTGGGACAGATAAAGACCGGGGCGCCTTCCCGCTCCGAGAGAGTCGCAAAGTACAATCAGCTTCTGCGGATCGAAGAACTTCTTGGAAATAGTGCGCTTTATCCGGGCGCAGGAACATTCTGAAAATAAGCGCGAGGACGCTGGACAGCAAAACAGGGGGGATATGGAACTGCCTTTTCAGATTGATCTGACAGGTCAGAGTGCCGTGGTCACGGGCGGCAGCGGTGTCATCGGCGGAGTGTTCTGCCGGGCGCTTGCCGCCTGCGGGGCGCAGGTCGCGGTGCTGGGCCGAAGCAGCGCAAAATCAGAAGTGTGCGCGGAGTCGATCCGCAAAGAGGGCGGAAAGGCTTTCGCCGTCGCGGCAGATGTGCTCTCCCGGGACAGCCTGCTCGCGGCCCGGGAGAGCATCTTACAACGTGCCGGCGGCATCAACATTCTGGTCAACTGCGCAGGCGGTGCCGTTCCCGGCGCTGCTGTCCCGCAGGATCAGCTGGCGGATGCCGTGCCGGGTGAGACCACATTTTTCACGGCCGACATCGAAAAGATTCACAGAGAACTGGATCTCAACATCTATGGGACCATGCTTCCAACACAGATCTTCGGCGAGTGCCTCACCGGCCGGAAGAACGCCAACATAATCAATATAGCCAGCATGGGGGCCGACAGGCCGCTCACAAGGCTTGCCGGTTACTCTGCAGCCAAAGCCGCCGTGGCGAATTTCACGCAGTGGGCCGCGGTATATTTTGCCAGATCCGGCGTGCGGGTCAATGCGATCGCGCCTGGATTCTTCCATACGACACAGAATCACTCGCTGCAGTACAATCCGGACGGAACGCCGACGGTGCGCTCCGGAAAGATCCTGCGCTCCACTCCGATGGAGCGCTACGGCGATCCCGAGGACCTGATCGGCGCGCTTTTGTATCTCGCAAGCCCGAAGGGCAGTGCATTTGTCACGGGGGTGATCCTGCCGGTGGACGGCGGCTTCGAGGCCTACAGCGGCGTGTGAGATAGTTGCCTCTTTGAATTCGATATGTCAGTCTGCCAGAACGCGCCGGAAAGCGGGCACAATCTGCGCTGCGACGACGGATTTCAGGAGGTCAAGCGGGATGAAGGGCACGAAGCCTGCCAGCAGACCCGCGGCAAGTCCCAGCTGATTCATGTGCATGAGCCAGAATGTGCCGAACAGGTCGATGAAGACGGCACCGCAGATAGCGGCAAGCGTGTAGCGCAGGCGGTTGTAATTGCGGCCGCGGAGAAGCGGAAGCAGCAGTCCCACCAGCGGAAAGACGACGGTATAGCCGCCATACGGCATCAGGAGATACCCGAATCCTGATCCGCCGCCGATGAAGACCGGAAGGCCGATGATGCCCAGGAGCATCCACACCAGTATGATGAGGAATGCGTCAAGCGGCGGGAAAAGCAGCGCGATGAGCAGAATTACGAAGTTGAGCATCGTGATGTGGGGAGCGCCCGGAAGCGGCAGCGGAATACTGATGTAGGCAGACACACAGAGAATGGCGGCAAAAAGCGCCATGGTAACCAGCCGTTTCACGCTGATGCGCTTTCCGGCCTGTTCGGGCATGGATTTCATGATTTTCCTCCTTTTAGTAAACAACGAAAGAGATTGTATCGGATGACCGGTATATTGTCAACCTGAATGCACGATTCAAGGTTGACAATTTTTTGCGCCCGGGAGTACGCTTATATCTGTCACCGGGCTGGTTGAAAACCGGTGACTTTTGGCAGAACACTTTTGGCAGAACAGAAGAGGAGTGGATAAAGTGACGGCAGTGCAGGAACTCAGGGAAAAAGTACTTGCGGGCGGCAGCATCGGAAAAGAGGAGGCACTCAGGCTGGTTTCTTCCGACCTGCAGGAGCTTCTGCAGGCGGCTGACGACATACGGAAAGCGTTCTCAGGGCAGCAGTTTGATATGTGTGCCGTGATGAGTATTAAAGGTGGTCGGTGCTCGGAGAACTGCAGGTTCTGTCCGCAGGCGCGCGTGTCCGTCTCGGATATCCGCACATTCCCGGTCCTGCAGCCTCAGGAGATGGTCAGAGGGGCAAAGCAGGCGATCCTTCCCGGAATCCGGCACTTTGGCTTTGTCGCTTCGGGAAGAAAGATGGATGATGCGGGGATAGAGAACGTATGCCGGGCTGTGCAGGCGGCGCGAAAGGATACGGATGCGCACTTCTGTGTGTCTCTGGGGCTTCTCACCCGGAAAGATCTCAGGAAGCTCAAAGAGGCCGGTGTCAGCCGGATCCACAATAATCTGGAAACATCCGAGCGCTTCTTCCCGAATCTGTGCACCAGCCACACCTGGCGGGAAAAGTTCGAGGTGGCCAGGATGGTGCGCGAAGAAGGATTGGAACTGTGCAGCGGCGGGATCTTCGGCGTGGGCGAGAGCTGGGAGGACCGGATCGATCTGGCGCTCGCCGAGAGGAAACTGGGCGCAACGTCGGTTCCGCTCAACATGCTTGACCCGGTGAAGGGCTCTCCTTTGGGAGATTCGCCGGTTCTGAAGGAAGATGAGGTGCTGCGGATCGTGGCCATCTTCCGGTTTGTCCTGCCGGAGCGCTTCCTGCGCCTTGCCGCCGGGAGGCCTTTTCTGCCGGATGCGGGCTTTTCGGCATTCACGTCCGGCGCAAACGCTTCCATAACCGGCGATATGCTCAATGTGAAAGGGATAACCGTGCAAAAAGATCTGGAAACCATTCAGAGCATGAACTTCTGCTTGTAAACGCTTTCATACCGTTGTAGTATGCAGTAGTGGGACTTGGAAAGCGGTTGTGGGAGACGGTTCTCCGGTGGTACAATACAGGCAGATGTGTGACGTGAAACTGCCGCTTTCTGTCTTCAAGCAGCAAAGCAGAAAAGGAGAAATGAGCATATGGAAATGACACTGCGCTGGTATGGCAAGAACTTTGACTCGGTTACCCTGAAGGAAATCCGTCAGATCCCGGGCGTGAAGGGTGTCATCACGACGCTGTATGACACGACGCCGGGGGAAGTGTGGCAGCCGGAGCGGATTGCAGCGTTAAAGAAGGACGTCGAGGATGCAGGCCTCAAGATCTCCGGCATTGAGTCTGTCAATGTGTGCGACTCGATCAAAGTCGGGGACGGCGACCGGGACAAGTATATCGACAACTATATTGAGACACTCAAGAATCTCGGCGAGGCAGACATTCATATGGTCTGCTACAACTTCATGCCGGTCTTTGACTGGACGAGAACCGAGCTTGCAAGAAGGAAGCCGGACGGCTCGACAGCCCTCGCTTACAACCAGAAGGCGATCGATGCCATCGATCCGGATCATCTGGCCGAGTCCGTCCAGAAGATGAGCAACGGCACGGTCATGCCGGGCTGGGAGCCGGAGCGCATGGCGCAGGTGACGAAGCTCTTTGACATGTACAAGGATGTCGACGGCGAGAAGCTCTTTGACAACCTCGTGTATTTCCTGAAGGCGATCATGCCTGTATGCGACAAGTATGACATCAACATGGCAATTCATCCGGATGATCCGGCTTGGTCTGTATTCGGCCTGACACGCATCATCAATTCCGAGGCCGGGATTCTGCGCCTGATGAAGGCAGTCGACAATGTGCACAACGGTGTGACCTTCTGCTCCGGTTCCTACGGCACGAATCTTGAGAACGATCTGCCGCACATGATCCGCGCGCTGGGTGAGCGCATCCATTTCGCGCATGTGCGCAACCTGAAGTTCAACGACACGTCCAGGGAGAACTATGACTTCGAGGAAGCACAGCATCTGTCTTCCGACGGCAATTTCGACATGTATGAGATCGTGAGGGCGCTGTATGAGACAGGCTTTGACGGCCCGATCAGACCGGATCACGGCCGCATGATCTGGGACGAGGTAGACAAGCCGGGCGTCATCCCGGGCTACGGCCTGTACGACAGGGCACTGGGCGCGACCTATCTGAACGGACTCTGGGAGGCCATTGACAAGGCAGAGACGAGAGGAATCCCGTCCGGGCTCAGAGAGAAGAATCTGCACAAGTAATCGTCAGGACAACAGGAGAGAAATAACATGAAGCTTAGTTTATCAGGTCTTGCAGACAGCAAGGAATGGCTTGAAAAAGGATATGTGCTGCCGAAATTTGACATTCGGGCGGTGGCAGAGGAGACAAAGAAGCATCCGGTGTGGGTGCATTTCGGCGCCGGCAACATTTTCCGTGCGTTTCAGGCGAATCTCGCACAGCAGATGCTCGAGAAGGGCGAGATGAAGTCCGGCATCACGGTGTGTGAGGGATTTGACTACGAGATTGTTGAGAAGCAGTACCGCCCGCACGACAATCTGTCCATTCTCGTGACGCTCAAGTCAACAGGTGATGTCGAGAAGACAGTCATCGGCTCCATCGGTGAGTCCACGATTCTGGATTCAGGGAACAAGGCTGAATTTGACCGCCTCAAGGAGATCTTCTGTGCGGACACGCTGCAGCTCTGCACCTTCACGGTCACCGAGAAGGGCTACAGTCTGGTCAACGGACGCGGCGAGCAGCTTCCGGCCGTATCGGCGGATTTTGCGGCAGGTCCGGATAAGCCGGTCAGCTACATCGGCAAGGTTGTCTCCCTGCTCTACACGAGATATCTTTCGGGCAGAAAGCCGATCGCAATGGTTTCCACCGACAACTGCTCCCACAACGGCGAGAAACTCTACAATGCCGTCATTGCGTACGCGAAGGCCTGGGTTGAGGGTGGAAAGGCCGAGGCGGGATTCCTCGACTACCTGAACGACGAGACGAAGGTCTCCTTCCCGTGGTCCATGATCGACAAGATCACCCCGCGCCCGGACAAGTCGGTCGAGGCGATTCTCAGAAAGGATGGCCTTGAGGATCTGGATCCGGTTGTCACCACGAAAAAGACATGGGTGGCTCCATTCGTCAACGCGGAAGAGACCCAGTATCTTGTCATCGAGGACAAGTTCCCGAACGGCCGTCC
>DGVL01000082.1 GCA_002394965.1 Lachnospira sp. UBA4285 | reverse complement strand
GACGAGCTGCCTTGAGACCGTACTTTTTTCTCTCCTTCATACGCGGATCACGCTTGAGGAATCCGGCCTGCTTGAGCGGCACACGATACTCCTCATCAACTTCCAGAAGAGCTCTCGCAATGCCGTGGCGGATGGCTCCTGCCTGGCCTGCAAAACCGCCGCCCTTTACGTTGACCAGTACATCAAACTTTCCGGTCGTACCGGTTGTCTCCAGCGGCTGACGCACGATGGTCTTCAGGGTATCAAGGCCGAAATACTCGTCCATCGGCTTCTTGTTGATGACAATCTTGCCGGTACCAGGTGCCAGGTAAACTCTGGCAACGCTGCTCTTTCTTCTGCCTGTTCCGTAGAACTTCTGTGTAGCCATTTATACTCTTCCTCCCGTCACCTTAAAACTTAACTCTTCCGGCTTCTGAGCCTGCTGCTCATGCTCCGGTCCGGCGTATACATGAAGCTTCGCGAACATCTGTCTGCCGAGCGGCCCCTTCGGAAGCATGCCCTTGACAGCCATCTCAACAACTCTCTCCGGATGCTTCTCGGACATCTCGCGCAGAGAAGTCATTCTCACGCCGCCGACATAATCCGAGTGGCTGAAATACTCCTTCTGATCCAGCTTCTTGCCGGTGATCTTAACCTTTGCGGCGTTGATGATGATCACATTGTCGCCGCAGTCAAGGAACGGTGTGTAAGTCGGCTTGTTCTTGCCTCTCAGAACGTTTGCAACGTTGCTGGCAAGACGGCCTAATGTGTAATTCTGTGCGTCAACGACATACCACTTTCTGTCGATCGAAGAGGCACTCGCCATGTAAGTCTTCATGTCTTTTCTTCCTCCAAACTGCTGATATCAGTTTTCTTACGGCTTTTCTATAGTACGCTGCGTGCATCCCGGGGCATGGAAGCCTCCGATATGCACTACAGTTAGGTATTATACAAAGGGGAGCCGGGTGTGTCAAGAAGTATTTTTACTTCAGAATATCGTCGCCGTCCGGGTATTCGATTCCCACCAGCGTCAGGCCCTGCGGCGGCGCCGTCATACCGGCTTTCGTGCGGTCGTGCGCCTCCAGCATCGCGTGAACCTTTTCGGACGGAATCCGGCCGCATCCGACCATCGCCAGCGTCCCGGCGATGATGCGAACCATGTTGTACAGAAATCCGCTCCCGCACACACGGATGACGATCAGCGGATCATCTGTGAAGATGTCAAGCGAATAGATTGTGCGGACAGTCGAGGGAACCGTCGTACGGGAGCTGGCAAATGAGCGGAAGTCATGCGTCCCTATGAGGTACCCCGCCGCGGCGCGCATCCTGTCGACATCCATCGCATACGGCAGATGCCATGAATACTGCCTCAGCTGCGGGATCCGGTACTGGCTGTTGCAGATAGTATACTCATATGTCTTGACCGTGCGGCAGTGCCGCGGATGAAAGCGTTCCGGAACCTGCCTGGATTCCTGAACGGCTATGTCATCGGGCAGCACGGTGTTGAGCGCCGCGGCAAACCGGTCCGCCGGGATGGCAGACGCCGTGTCAAAGACGGCGACATTACCTGCCGCGTGCACGCCGGCATCTGTCCGGCTGGCGCCGGTCACTTCGATCGCCTCGCCGGTGAGCGCCCGGATCGCCTCATCCAGCGTTCCTTCTATCGTCTTTCGGCCGGGCTGCCTCTGCCAGCCGCAGTAATTTCCGCCGTCATACGCGACCGTGAGTTTGATCCGGCGGGTGCCGGGGGTCGAATCTGGCTTGCTGTGCGCATCCTGTATATCTGGGATTTCTGTGTTTTCTGTCATGAGTCCTTCCTGAAAATCGTCCCGGCGCAGCCTTCAGATGACACGACTGCCGAGAGTGATGAATATCGCAAGCATCAGTGCAAAGTACAACGCAAGGCCGAGATAGGCAAGCCGGTCATTTTTCGTGTAGACGAGCGGCTTCATGCGGGTCCGTCCTTCCGATCCGTGATAACAGCGCGCCTCCATGGCCATCGCAAGGTCGTTGGCGCGGCGGAACGCGGAGATGAACAGCGGCACGAGGATCGGAATCATCGCCCTGGCCCTCTGCATGATATTGCCGGATTCAAAGTCTGCACCGCGCGCTTTCTGGGCTTTGATGATCTTGTCCGTCTCATCGACCAGAATCGGAATAAACCGCAGGGCGATCGTCATCATCATAGCTATCTCATGCACCGGCACGCGGAATATCTTAAGCCAGGACAGACCGCGCTCCATGCCGTCTGTCAGCTGGTTCGGCGTGGTCGTCAGGGTAAGGATCGACGATCCCATGATGAGAAAGATCAGCCTTACGACCATGAAAATGGCCGTCACCAGGCCCTGCGTCGTGATCGTGAGCGGCCCCAGCTTCACCAGAATATCACCGGGTGTCAGAAAGAGGTTGAAGAGGGCACTCAGCAGAATCAGCACAACGATCGTCTTCAGACCGCGCACAATATAGCGCAGCGGGACTCGCGAAAGCCGGATGACAATGAGTAAATAGAGGAACGCGCCCAGATACAGCCAGACACTCTGCCCGAAAAACAGAGTGATGATAAACACCAGCGTGCCGGCAAGTTTAACTCTCGGGTCCAGTCTGTGAATCGGTGATTCTTCCGGATAGTACTGGCCCAGCGTCAGATCTTTCAGCATGTAAGCTCCTTTATACGGTTCTTCTAAACTGCGGAAGGCTCTTCAGGATACTGTCCCTGGCTTCGTCCACCGTGATGGCGTCCGTATCCACGGTGAATCCGGCATCCGCCAGATCATGCATGAGGTATGTCACCTGCGGTGCAGCAAGGCCTAAAGCTTCCAGTTCCCGGTAATGCCGGAACACTTCCCGGGGAGTGCCGTCAAAGCGGATTTTCCCCGAATCGATCACGATGATGCGTTCCACATACTGTGCGACATCCTCCATACTGTGCGACACGAGGATCACCGTCATCTTCCGCCTTTCGTGTAGATCGCGGATGAGACTCAGGATCTCATCGCGCCCCCGCGGGTCCAGTCCGGCTGTCGGCTCGTCCAGGATCAGCACCTTCGGCTCCATCGCAAGTACACCCGCGATTGCCGCGCGCCGCTTCTGTCCGCCGGACAGGTCAAACGGAGACGCATTTTCAAATCGCTCGCCGGAAAGCCCTGTGAGTTCGAGTGCTTTTCTCGCCCGCTCCTTCGCCGCATCATCTGAGAGGCCGAGATTCTTCGGGCCGAACATAACATCCTTCAGAACCGTCGTCTCGAACAACTGATGTTCCGGATACTGAAACACCAGTCCGACGGTGCTGCGCAGCTTTCGCATGTCATAGTGTTCCGAATATATGCTCGTGCCGTCGACCAGGATATCGCCTGTTGTCGCCTTCATAAGACCGTTCAGATGCTGGATGAGTGTCGACTTTCCGCTCCCCGTGTGCCCGATCAGGCCGATGAACTGTCCGTCGGGGATCCGGGTGCTGACGCCGTTCAGCGCGTGCGCCTCATAGCCGGTCCCCTGCTCATATGTGTAGGTCAGATTTTTTATCTCGATCATTTGGCCCTCCTGCAGCCTTCAACAGCTGCAGCCGGATCACCGCCATCCCGCACCGCCGTCAGTGCCTTCGTGAGTTCCTCACTTGTGAGGATTCCGTCTGGCAGAGGAACACCGGCCTGCTGCAGCTCGTAAGCGACTTCCGTCACCTGCGGGACATCGAGGCTCAGTCTTCGCATCGTCTCCACGTCCGAGAAGATCTCCCGCGGCGTGCCGCTCATCACAAGTTCGCCCTGATGCATGACGAAACAGTAGTCGGCGTCAACGACCTCTTCCATGTAGTGGGTTATGAGAATGATCGTGACATGGCGCTTCTCGTTGAGCTCATGCAGAGTCCGAATGACCTCCCTGCGGCCGCCCGGGTCCAGCATCGCCGTAGGCTCATCCAGTACAATGCATTTCGGCTCCATCGCCACAATCCCGGCGATGGCAATGCGCTGCTTCTGGCCGCCCGACAGCTTGTTCGGAGAAGTCTTTCGGTAAGCATTCATTCCGACTGCCGCAAGTGCCATGTCTACACGTCTCCAGATATCATCCGGCTCGACTCCCAGATTCTCCGGTCCAAAAGCGATTTCCTCCTCGACATTGGAGGCGATCATCTGGTTGTCGGGATTCTGAAAGACCATGCCGGCGGTCTTCCGCACGTCCAGCAGATGCGACTCATCCGCTGTGTTCATCCCGTCCACGAAGACCGTGCCGCCTGTCGGAACAAGCAGCGCGTTCAGCTGCTTGGCAAATGTCGACTTGCCCGATCCATTCGCTCCCAGGATCGTGACAAAAGAGCCCGCCAGGATATCAAGATTCACCCCTTTGAGAGCGTCGATATGCTCGGCTACATTCCCCTCTTCATCCCGCAGCTCATAGGAAAAACTTAAGTTTTGCGCTGATACAATGGGCATGCGTTACCTCTGTCAAAAAAAAGAGCTGTCTGCAGTTACTGCACAACAGCTCTGTTGAATCTACAGACTATAATCAGGTCTCAGACAAGCTCCAGAAGAACTTCCATAGCCGCATCGCCGCGGCGCGGTCCGATCTTTACGATACGGGTATATCCGCCCTGACGGCTGGTGTACTTGCCGGCGATCTCGTTCAGGAGCTTGTCGGTCAGGTCAACCTTCTTCGTGTTCTTCTTTCTGCCGGAATTGTCAGCCGGAACAATCGTCTGACCATAAAGGATCTTATCCATCTGCTTTCTGGCAGCCAGTCTGGACGGCTTATCCTTCTTGATCTGCTTCTCGACAGTCTCATAAACCGGGACCATCTTTCCGTCCTTCTCTTCCTTCTGACGGTGACCGTCCTTGTCCTTAACGGCAACCTTGGCGTTGATCGTTACAGTCTCGAAGTTATCTTTCTCGCGCACGGCGATTGTGATAAGCTTCTCGGCGATCTTGCGCACTTCCTTTGCGCGCGCCTCGGTGGTGATGATCTTGCCATTTGCAATCAGAGCTGTTACCTGGCTTCTGAGGAGAGCCTTTCTCTGAGCGGATGTTTTGCTGAGTTTTCTGTATTCAGCCATTTTGTCCTCCTAAAAAACACTGCGCACACGCGCATACGGACTTACTGTGCGCAGCTTGATAAACAATCGTTAGTTCTCTTCCGACTCGCGAAGTCCGAGTCCGTACTTCTTCAGCTTGAGGAGCACTTCGTCAAGCGACTTCTTGCCGAGGTTACGAACCTTCATCATGTCCTCCGGCGTCTTGTTGCACAGCTCTTCCACTGTGTTGATGCCGGCTCTCTTGAGACAGTTAAAGGAACGGACACCAAGGTCGAGTTCCTCAATCGTCATGGACATTGCCGCACTCGCCGGCTTCTTCTCCGGCTCGGTCATGACTTCCGCATTAACAGCGGTGTCACTGAGGTTAATGAACACCTTGAGATGCTCTGCCATAACTCTTGCTGCAAGGCTGAGTGCCTCCTCCGGCGTTGTCGCGCCATTGGTGAAGATCTCAAGCGTGAGCTTGTCGTAATCCGTATTCTGACCGACACGCGTGTTCTCAACATTCATGTTCACACGCTCGATCGGCGTATAGATTGAATCGACGGCGATCGTGCCAACCGGCTGATTCGGATCCTTGTTTGCTTCCGAGCTGTCGTATCCTCTTCCGTTTTTAATTGTCAGGCGCATATCCAGACGGGAATTCTCGTCATTAAGGTGCGCAATGACCTGATCCGGATTGATGATTTTGATTTCGGAGCCAACCTGAATATCTCCGGCTGTGACAACCCCTTCGCCGCTGTAGTTGATATATGCTTCAACCGGCTCGTTGCTCTCACTCTCATTGCGGAATACGATCTGCTTGATGTTGAGGACGATTTCCGTGACATCTTCCTTGACGCCCGGAATGGAACTGAACTCATGCAGAACGCCGTCGATATGAATGCTGGAGACAGCTGTGCCCACCAGCGAGGAAAGCATGATCCTTCTCATGGAGTTGCCAAGCGTCAAGCCGTAACCTCTTTCGAGCGGCTCCACGACGAACTTGCCATACTTGCCATCGGCGGAAGATGCTGTCTTCTCGATCTTGGGCATCTGGAAATTGAAATCTGCGTCTTTCATGTACGCATCTGCTCCTTACTTCTGAACATAGGGAATGGAATATTCCCCGTCTCCTTATGTAACGGACAAATTGCGCCGCGCTCAGAAAGCGCAGCGCAAGTAATTCATTACTTGGAATACAGCTCGACGATAAGCATCTCGTTGATCGGAGTTGTGATCTGCTCTCTGGTCGGGAGCGCGTTCACAGTGCCTTTCAGATTCTCGGTGTCAACCGTGAGCCACTCCGGAACAAGGCGGCCGTTCGTCGCTTCAAGAATCTGCTTGTAGCGGTCACAGCTCTTCTTGCTCTCTCTGACTTCGATCACATCACCGGCCTTTACGGCTGCGGACGGGATATTCACAAGCTTGCCGTTCACATAGATGTGACGGTGGTCAATGATCTGACGCGCCTCTGCTCTTGTTCTGGCAAGACCAAGGCGGAATACAACATTGTCAAGACGTGTCTCGAGCATGATCATCAGGTTCTCACCGGTCATACCCTTGGCGCGCTCAGCCTTCTCGTAATAATTGCGGAACGGCTTCTCCAGAACGCCATAGATGAACTTGGCCTTCTGCTTCTCTGTCAGCTGTTCGCCGTACTCGCTCTTCTTCTTCGGGCGGGCCTGCTGGCCTCTGCCTCTTCTGCGTGTGTTGTCCTCCGGAACGTTAAAGCCTCTCTTGTGGCTCTTTCTTGTAATTCCGAGCTCTGCCGGAGAGATACCAAGGGCCGCGCATCTCTTTAAAATCGATACTCTGTCAACTGCCATCTTTACTTAACCTCCCTGATCAGACTCTTCTGCGCTTCGGCGGACGGCACCCGTTGTGCGGAACCGGTGTAACGTCGCTGATGCTTGTCACATGAAGACCCTGCGCGTCAAGAGCACGGATCGCTGCCTCTCTGCCCGAACCCGGTCCCTTGACGAATACGTCAACCGAGCGAAGTCCGGCGATGTCGATTGCAGCCTTGGCTGCCTTCTCAGCAGCAGACTGTGCAGCGAACGGAGTGGACTTCTTGGATCCGCGGAAGCCAAGCTCACCGGCACTTGCCCAGGAAAGGACATTGCCCTGCGCATCCGTTACAGTAACGATGGTGTTATTAAAAGAGGACTGGATATGTACCTGTCCTTTTTCCACATTCTTCTTAACCCGCTTCTTGGAAGCCGAAGCAGATTTTGCATTTGCACTCTTAGCCATTCTCAAAAATCTCCTCGTAGCGTCTTAAGATTACTTCTTCTTGTTGGCAACCGTCTTCTTCGGACCCTTGCAGGTTCTTGCATTTGTCTTGGTCTTCTGCCCTCTGCAGGGAAGACCTTTTCTGTGACGGATGCCTCTGTAGCAGCCGATCTCGCGGAGACGCTTGATATCCATAGCGGTCTGTCTGCGGAGATCACCTTCTACCGGGAGATTCTCGTTTTCAGCTTCTGCATCAATGACATCACGGATCTTGCCAACTTCCTCGTCCGTAAGATCCTTTACACGCGTGTTCGGGTCAACGCCGGCCTTCGCAAGGATCTTGTTCGATCTGCTTCTGCCGATTCCGTAGATGTACGTAAGACCGATCTCAATGCGCTTTTCTTTCGGTAAATCTACACCTGAAATTCGAGCCATTTGTCTCTCTTTCCTCCGTTGTTAATCAACTCAAGTTCTGGATCGTGAGCAGAAAATCAGCTTGCGTAGCTCAGAAAATTATCTTTCTGAGGTGAAATGGTACGCGCCCCTCACTCCTGCGTATAAATACTACTCAGCGCGATAAAAGCCCGGAAATCCTCCGGGTGAAATCATGCGCTGCAGCCGCTTTCTTGTTTCTTCCCAGAAGGTATGACGGACCTTCTGGTGTTTGATGGGGACAGATCCCCTCCGGCCTGTGCCTTCAGGAAATCAGCCCTGTCTCTGCTTGTGCTTCGGGTTCTCGCAGATAACTCTGACAACGCCCTTTCTCTTGATAACCTTGCACTTTTCGCAAATCGGTTTTACAGATGATCTGACCTTCACTGAAAAAGCCTCCTTTCAGACAAGTTCGTCTCGTATTGTATCACAGCCGCAATTTTGAATGCAAGAGGAAATTTATTTATCTCTCCAGATGATGCGTCCCTTGGTGAGATCGTACGGAGACATAACCACTGTAACCTTATCGCCGGGAAGAATCCGGATGTAGTTCATCCGAAGCTTTCCACTGAGGTGGGCAATGATCTGAATACCATTCTCCAGTTCAACTTTGAACATAGCATTCGGAAGCTTCTCAAGAACCTTCCCCTGCAGTTCCATGTCTTTGCTCTTCGGCATTACCTTACTCCCTCTTGATCAACAATTCAGCCAAGTATCGCCTTTATATCAGCGAATACCTTGTCCATATCCTGAGTTCCGTCGACGGATTTCAGGATGTCTTTCTTCTTATAATAATCGATGAGTGGCTGCGTCTGTGTGTGATAGACATTCAGTCTGTTCTTAACGGTCTCCGGCTTGTCGTCATCTCTGAGGATAAGCTTCTGGCCGCACACATCACAGATGCCCTCGACTTTCGGCGGATTGTACTTCACATGATATGTTGCGCCGCAGCCGACGCACGCCCTGCGCCCGCTCATGCGGTTAATGATGTTTTCATCCGGAACCTCGATGTCAACTGCCACATCAACATGGTCTCCGTTTTTCTCCAGCGCCTCGTCGAGAGCCTCGGCCTGCGGAATCGTGCGCGGGAATCCGTCGAGCACATATCCGTTCTTGCAGTCGTCCTCCGCAAAGCGGTTCATGATCAGATCGACAACCAGCGCGTCCGGAACAAGTTCTCCCTTGTCCATGTATGTCTTGGCTTTCTTTCCGAGCTCTGTGCCCTTCTTAATGTTGGCGCGAAAGATATCTCCGGTGGAAATATGCGGAATTCCGTACGCGTCAGCAATCATTTTTGCCTGTGTGCCCTTTCCGGCGCCAGGCGCTCCCAGCATAATAATCTTCATATAGAATCCCTTCCTTGAGATCAGACGAAAACGCAAGCCTGCGTACACAGGCGCAGGCTTGTATTGGTTTTCCTTCTATACGCTGCCCGGATCTGTTTCAGAACTGCAGGAATCCCCTGTATGTCTTCGTGTACATCATGGACTTGATCTGGTTGATGGTTTCCAGCACAACGCCGGCGATAATGATGATGGACGTTCCGCCGAATGACACGGAAGCATCAAATACGCCGGAGAGCACGATCGGAATCGCCGCCACGATGATCAGCCCGATGACACCAATGAACACGATGCTGTTCAGGATACCCTGAAGATAGTCACTTGTCGCCTTGCCAGGTGTGATTCCGGGAACCACGCCGCCGGATTTGCGGAGATTGTCTGCCACCTCAATCGGGTTGAATGTGATAGAGGTGTAGAAGTACGCAAACACGATGCACAGGAGCATGTATACAATAAATCCGAGAGAATAAACCGGATATGCCGGCCTCGCCCAATAGCCAGAGGAAAGGAAACGAACCCACGTGGAATCGGAGTGACCGGTGAGCTGCGCGATGATAACCGGGAACTGCATGAGAGAAGACGCGAAGATGATAGGCATAACGCCGGCCGTGTTCACCTTCAGCGGGATGTTGCTGCTGCTGCCGCCGTATGTCCTTCTTCCGGCCATCTTGCCGGAGTACTGAACCGGAATGCGGCGCTCGCCGTCCTGGAGGATGACGACCATGAACGTCATGGCGATGACAATGCCGATGATGATCGCTGCAGCCAGAACTGCGTACGGAACAGACTTTCCAAATACGAATTTCTCGAAGAGCCCCGCGAAATCCTCCGGCATGCCGGATATGATGTTGAACAGAAGGATCATGGAGATACCATTGCCAACACCATGCTCAGTAATTCTCTCGCCGAGCCACATCTGAATCGTTGCGCCGGTAGTCAGAGACGCAATGACAACCAGAAGCGTAAACGCATAATGCGGGTAGCTCATGGTTGCCTTGTCGAGAATCAGTCCCTGACGGCCAAACCCGACAGCCATCGCAATACTCTCTACAAGTGAAAGGATCACAGACAGATACCGGGTGATCTTGGCGAGGCGCTTTCTCCCATCCTCGCCTTCCTTCTGCATCTCCTCCCATGCCGGGATGGCAATGGTGAGGAGCTGCACAATGATCTGCGCCATGATGTACGGCGTAATGCTCAACGCGAAAAGCGACATTCTCTCAAATGAACCGCCGGTAAATGCGCTCAGGAAACTTAAGTTTCCCTCAGTAAGCCCGCTTATAAGCGTGCTGAAGTACTCTGTATCAACACCTGGAATCGGCACAAGTGCGCCGATTCTCACGACAACAAGGATAAACAGTGTAAAAAGAAGCTTCTTTCTTATGTCTCTGTTTTTTATCGCTTTGCCAAGTGTTTTGAACATCAGATTACCTCGCAGGTACCGCCCAGTTTCTCAATCTTTTCCTTAGCGCCTGCGGAAAATGCGCTGGCCTTCACAGTCAGCTTCTTTGTGAGTTCACCACCGCCAAGAATCTTGATACCGTCTCTGGAGTTCTTGACAATACCGGCTTCCCTGAGTGCTTCGGCTGTAACCTCTGCTCCGTCCTCAAAGCGGTTCAGATACTGAACATCAATCGCAACGATCTGCTTTCTGTTGTAGTTCTTGAACCCTCTCTTCGGAATTCTTCTGTAAAGAGGCATCTGGCCGCCTTCGAAGCCCGGTCTCGGAGCTCCGGAAC
>DGVL01000177.1 GCA_002394965.1 Lachnospira sp. UBA4285 | reverse complement strand
ACAAGGAACTGCCGATCCGCTACAACGAGCTGGACGTCATCCACAGAAAAGAGAAGTCCGGCGAGCTCAACGGACTGTTCCGGGTTCAGGAGTTCCGTCAGGACGATGACCACACATTCGTCACGGAGGATCAGATCGAGTCCGAGATCGATGATGTCATGGACATCGCCGACCAGATCTACAAGACCTTCGGCATCACATACCGCGCCGAGCTTTCCACCCGTCCGGATGACTACATGGGCGACATCAACGTGTGGAACAAGGCGGAGGCGGCGCTTCGCCGGATCCTGGACAAGAAGTACGGCGAGGGCAACTATGAGGTCAATGAGGGCGACGGCGCGTTTTACGGCCCGAAGATCGACCTGCAGATGAAGGATGCGCTGGGCCGCGAGTGGCAGACCGGCACGATCCAGCTGGATTTCCAGCTTCCGCACAACTTTGGCCTGACTTACACGGCGCCGGACGGCAGCCTCAAGCAGCCGGTTGTCATTCACCGCGCCATCTTCGGCTCCATCGAGCGGTTCATGGGCATCCTCATCGAGAACTTCAAGGGCGCCTTCCCGTTCTGGATGTCTCCGTTCCAGGTCGGCATCGTTCCGATCCGCACCGAGCACAACGAGTATGCGCGCAAGGTTGAACTGATGCTCGCCGACAAGGGCATCCGCGTGGAGTCCGACTACGCCGACAAGAACATGAATGAGAAGATCAAGGCGTTCCGCACCTACAAGGATCCGTACGTCCTGGTCATCGGCGACAAGGAAGTTGCAGAAGGCACGGTGTCCGTCACCGTCCGGGGCCAGAAGCAGCAGCTGCACGGTATTCCGGCAGAAGCCTTCGTTGCGGCCTGCGACAAGCAGAACAAGGAGCGCACGCTGGAGCTTGTGAACCAGTTCTGATGGTTTCATCGCACAGGTAATCTTGTGAAATAAAAGGCATCTGCCCGTCTGACCGCGGCAGATGTCTTTTTTGCTCTGTGCCAGATCGGCCTGCTGTGGTATAATAGGCCCGCTGGCTCTTTGCCACACGTCAGTTCGAGACCTTCCTGACGGAAAAAACAAAACTAAAGGAGAACAAATTATGGAAAACAAAAAGATCCTGACCCTGACGCAGGCCGCTATGATCGCGGCTGTCTATGTCGTGCTGACGTATGTCTTCTCGGCATTTTCTTTCGGGCAGGTCCAGATCCGGATCGCGGAAGCACTGACCATTCTTCCGGTATTCACACCGGCAGCGGTTCCCGGACTGTTCATCGGCTGCCTGATCGGCAATATCACCGGCGGCGCGGTTCTTCCGGACATCATCTTCGGAAGTCTTGCGACACTTGCCGGAGCGATCGGAACCCGGGTTCTCAGAAAGAAGAATCCGATTGTCTGCACCCTTCCTCCGATCCTCTCCAATGTCATTGTTGTCCCGCTTGTCCTGCGCTTCGCCTACGGCGTGCTCCTTCCCATTCCGGTCATGATGCTGACGGTGGGGATCGGAGAGGTCATCGGATGCGGCGTCCTGGGCGTCGGTCTGTATACGGTATTAAAAAAGTACAAAGAGACGATCTTCCTGTCGAGCCGCTTCGAGAAGGAGACGAAACCGGCAGAGTGAGATCGGAGGGGGAATATGCAGCTGCGCACAGAAACTCATCCAATTCGATCGGCCCTTATAAAACCGGCCTCTTCGCAGTGCAATCTGGACTGCACCTACTGCTTCTATCATGACGAGGCAAGGAACCGTCGGACAGCGTCTTACGGGAAGATGACAGAGGACACGGCGGAGTGCATTGTGCGCAAGATTCTCGGTCAGGGGCGGGGGACGTACACCTTTGCCTTCCAGGGCGGAGAGCCGCTGCTGGCCGGAATCCCTTTCTTTGAGAATTTCTTCCGCCTGACGGAAATATACAACACGCAGGGCTCGGAAGTGCACTTCTCAGTTCAGACCAACGGTACGCTGCTCACGGATGCTTGGTGCCGGCTTTTTGCCAGGCATCATGTTCTCGTCGGCGTGTCGCTTGACGGACCGCAGGCTGTGCACGATGCGTGCCGGAAGACGGCGGGCGGTGAACGGACGGCCGGCCGCGTAGAGTCGGGGCTCCGGCTTCTGGAGCAGGCGGGGTGCGACTTTAATATCCTGACCGTTGTGACGTCCCGGACAGTATCTCACATTCGTGAGATCTACCGTTATTTCATGGCAAATGGCTGGAAGTACCAGCAGTACATCCCGTGCCTCGATCCTCTCGGCGGAGGACCGGAGCATGGCATCTGGCTGAATGATGAGCAGTACGGAGAGTTTCTCGTCGCCTTGTTTGACCTCTGGTACAAAGACTGGAAGAAGAACCGGGCGCCGTATATCCGGGAGTTTGAAAACTGGATCGGAATTCTGATGGGAAGGCGGCCGGAGTCCTGCGCAATGAACGGGATCTGCAGCATGCAGTGCGTCATTGAGGCGGACGGAAGCGTGTACCCGTGCGATTTCTACTGCCTGGACGAGTGGAAGCTGGGGAATATCTGTTCCGGGCCGCTTACAAAACTGGTGAATTCTGAGAAGAGCGAGACCTTTATCAGTGAGTCTGCCCGGCAGCGGAGCAGACGCTGCGAGAGCTGCCGCTTCCGGACACTCTGCCGGACAGGCTGCCGCAGAGACCGCATACCGGACGGAGAAGGCGGGTACATCAGCCGGTACTGCCGGTCGTATCAGACACTTTTCACGGCCTGCGGAGACAGGATGCAGGAGGTCGCAGACTATTCTTTGCAGACCGGACAAGGGATATAATCGGATATTTCGGGCCTGTCATCGGAAATAGATTTCAAATGGGAAATCCGATGCCTTTTGTGTCCTGTTTTCTGGGTGCTGTCATCGGAAATAGATTTCAAAAGGAAAATCCGATGCCTTTTGTGTCCTGTTTTCTGGCTGCTGTCATCGGAAATGAATTTCAAATGGGAAAACCGATGCCTTTTGTGTCCTGTTTTGGCTACTGTCATCGGAAAAGCAGGACGAGAGGGGGCTCCGATGCCGTCAGCCCTGAAATCAGCTTTTAAAAGCATCGGAATATATGACTTCGGGATAATTCCGATGAAAGCCGTTTGGCGGGACGTAAAAATATGCATCGGGATTGAACACTTGCCATCAATTCCGATGCATGAAACAAATATGGTACGGAGCACGGACGCCCGTCGTTCATCAGAAACAAAGCTTTCCGCAAATTCCGATGCGCCCGGCGGCCTTTTTGTGCCCGCCGATTTTATTGCGCCCGCCGGTCTTATTGCGCCCGGCGGTCTTCTTATGTCCGTCGGCCGCTGTCAATCCGCAAAGTGCTCTCTTGCGAATTCCATGTCCTGTACGACTTCCAGAGTGCCCAGATAGTTGTGCTCTTTATCGCGCACAGCCATGTAGTTTACATAGACGGTGCGGCCGTTCTTCTTCATCCAGATCGGGACGCAGTCTTTTCTCCCGGCGCGGAAATCCTCGATGATGGAGCGGACGATGGGCTCCACCTTCGGCGGGTGGCAGGAGAATACTTCGCGGCCGATGGCCATGGCAGGGCGCTTGAAGACTTTCGGCCCTTCGTTGAAGAAGCGGTTGATGTTGTCCGCGTCGACGAATGTGATCTCCATCGGGATGGTGTTAAGAAGCGCCGTTAGCTGGCTGACGCTCATATGGCCGCCCGGCATCACGACCTCTTCCTCCCCGTCGGAGGCTGCCGTTGCCTTCAGCGGGGCAGCCGTATTAAGCTGTGCGGCCGCCTGCGTCTCAGCCTTCGCCCAGGTTTTCTTAACCACGCCAAGGCAGTCGGCGTAATCTTTTGAATCCCGGTAGATGCTCATCCACTCTTCCTCGGTGAAGTTGACCGCGCAGATGGGGAAGAGAATGTTATTCTCTTTGTAGATCATCTCTTCCGCGCGCTTAAGCACGGCGCGGACACGCTGTTCCCATGCGGCGTTTCTCTCTTCCTGACCGGCAAGAAAGGCAAGCTCGTCCCGGATCTCGTCGTCGACGGTCCACATGACATCTGAAGGGCCGGAGATGTCGTAATTCACTTTCAGCAGCGGATACAGAAGATCTCCTTTTTTGGCGTAGTGAATGGAGAGTTCCCGGATGCTGTCCAGGATGCCGCCGAGTTCTTCGCTGGCATCAAGCCGTTCCCTGGCCTGCGCGATCAGCCCTTCCAGCGCTTTGTTTTCCTTTTTCAGCGTGTTCAGCGGGTGACCGGGAATGGCGGAGAGGATCGCGGCGCGTTCATTTTTGTTCTTGTAATCCTTCTGCGCGCCTTTTTCCTGCGCCCGCCGCATGGAGGCAGCTACTTCTGCTTCGGCGTTGGCGATCTGTTCTTCCCTTGTCGCGCCGTGGAATAGGGCGGAGTGGATGTCGCAGAGCTTTTGTACATCTGCCAGCGGCGTTCCTTCTTTCATCAGTTCCTGCTCAGCCTTCATGATCTCCGAAGCCTCTACGTCCCGGAAATTCCTGACGAAATCCGCGCGGACATTCTCCAGAGACTCCCCGGCGGCGAGCCGACGCAGATAGCTCTTGAGCAGTGCCATGCGCGATGCTTCAGAAGATGCGGCCGGTGCGCCGGCAGCAGACGTCTGCGGTGTATCATCTCCGGCGGAGCCGGCAGCCGCGGCGGCTTTTTCCGGCATGGAGCCGGCAAGCGTAAATCCGTGCTGCATCAGAGCGGCGATGACATCTCCCATGGGAATGTTCTTCATCTTCGCGCCGCGCGGAAGAGTCATCAGCTTTCCGACCGAGTGAAGCATGGCCGGCTTTTTGATTTCGGTAAATCCCAGGTCTGCCATGATGTCTGCAAGTTCCGGGTATTCTGTCACCAGCTCGTATACAGAGCGGTTTAAATCAATTGTCTTGTTCATGATCATTGGACCTCCTTGTCAGATTCCATGAGTATAGTACCCGGCTTTGGCCGGGAGTTCCGTTGCAATGGCAACAAAATAAAACATGTGTACCGGATGAAGAGACCTTGTATAATATATTTATGGAAAATATCGAAAAATACAATCTGCTGGCTTCCTACACGGAGGAGATCTTTTCCCTGAAGCTCACACTGGCGGATACCAGGGAGAAGGTGGAAGCCTTCAGCCGGGAACACTATTTTCATCCGCTGCAGACCTGGCTTGATCCGCAGGCGCTCCAGCTGATTCTGGAACAGTCCCGTCGTACATACTGCTATCGCTTTACGGATGCTCTCGGGCTTCATATGGTTTTCTTTTATTACGAAGATATGCCGGTTCTGATCGGACCATTCCTCACGGAACCGGTTTCCAGGGGATTCTGCACAGCCTTAAAACACCGGTATCCGGATCAGAACATATCCGTAGAAGATATCCTGATTTATTTCGGAAAGTATCCGGTGATTCCTGCGGAAATCCTGAACCGTCTGATTGCCGCACTCTGCGGGAAGCTGGGACTGAGCGGGCTGGAGGATCACGCCATTTCCTATGCGGACAGAAACCGGGAACAGCAGGAGAATCCGGAAACGGCCGCCCGCATAGCCGGTGAAGCGCTGGAGCAGCACTACCGGATCGAAGCGATGTTTATGGATGCAGTCGGGAGGGGAAATGCCCGGGAAGCTTTGCGGTATCTTCACCAGACGCAGACCCATGCGCAGATACTCTGGAATACCGGAGGACTTCAGATGTGCGCAGCAGGGGCGGCCGTGAGCCGGGCAATGGCCAGGGTCGCTGCATATCGCGCCGGGGTTCCGGCGCCCCTGATCCACCGGATCACTTCCGCCAGTGCGAGACGAACTGCGGCCGCGGAAACGGTCGGTGAGATCTGGAAGGAACAGCAGAGAGTGGTGCAGGAGCTCTGCCTTGCGGTTTCCCGCATGAGATCCGGAAAGTACTCCGCTCTGGTGCAGACAGTTCTGTATGCGCTGGAAACCGGATACGATCAGGACAAAAGTGAACAGGAGCTGGCGGATGAGATAGGAGTAACGGAGAGCTATATGATTGCGCAATTCCGCCGGGAAACCGGGAAAACACCTGGACAGTATCTGCGGGACATCCGGATGAAACAGGCAGCCCGTATGCTCACCTCTTCAGATGAAAGCATACGGGCTGTCGCCGGGAAATGCGGTATACCGGATAGCAACTATTTCGTCAAGCTGTTCCGCGCATACCATGGATGTACACCGAGAGAATACAGAAAAAAGTACTGCGTGTAATGGGGATAGGATTATCGGAACGGCGTTTACGGGTGCACCTGAACGCCTCCGTCACCAAATTCCAGGAACGGTCCCGCCGGACTGTCTATAGGCTGCCATGCGGGAAGCGCCGTGCTTTCCGGTGAGCCGCTTTGCGCAAAGCAGCAGAACGCAGACACCAGCGCATGGCTCAGGGCATAGTCATTTTCCGTCATCGGACGCCAGCAACGGCTGAGGGTCCCCATGGTATACCAGAGCTCTGCCGAGTGAAAAGCGCCGGAATCATCGCCCGGAAGCTGTCTTGAGAACCTGAAATACCACGCTGGTTTCCGGTGGAGCGCGTTGACCGACGTACAGAAATCCACAGCCATCCGGCTCAGAATCTCCGGGAGCATATCCTCTGAATTGGTGCTGAGAAGATACGGGATGTCAGCCATTTTTCCTTCCGAGACAGCCTTTGCAGGGTCTTCCGGTATCAGCTGTCCGTCAACGTGCGGGCAGAGATGGTTCAGGAGATTTCGGTCAGCGGTGGATTTTACCGCCGTGAGAACTTCTTCCGCGGATTTCTGGCGCCACTCTTGCGGTGTGTCACCGAGCAGCTTTGTGATTTTGCTGCAGTATGTCAGACTGTCCTGTACCGGAGTCACGGCAGCGAATTCATGGCCGACTCCTCCGCCGCTGCTCATGATGGCGCCTGCAATGAGCGGCTTTACGGACGGAGAGAGCACCAACTGCTGAATACTCATAGCGCCGGCAGACTGCCCGAACAGCGTGATGCGTTCCGGATCCCCGCCAAACGATGAAATATGACGGTGGACCCACCGGATTGCCGCAGCCTGATCATACAGACCGTAATTTCCGGTATGACCAGATTCTTCTTCCAGCTCGCGGCTGCACAGGAACCCAAACACACCAAGCCGGTAATTGATGCTCACGAAGATCACGCCGCGCTTTGCAAATTCCGTGCCGTCCATGTGCATCTCATTTCCGCAGCCGCCCATGAACGCGCCGCCGTGAATATAGAGGATGACCGGTGCGTGGCTGGCATAGACCGGAGCCCAGATGTTCAGAAACAGGCAGTCTTCGCTGTAGTCAAAATCCATATTTTTCCGAAATTCCCGGTAATAGAACGGTTCCGGATCCTTGTCTGCCTCTCGGTCAAAGGTGCGCATCTGTGTGCAGGCAGCGCCGAAAGCCGTGGCATCATACACGCCGTCCCAAGTCTCCACCGGCTTCGGATATTTCCAGCGCTCTGCAGTGGCGTACCGGATGCCCCGGTATTCCGCGACACCTGCATCGCTGATCAGTCCGAGAATTTTTCCGCACCCGGTTTCTTTTTCAATCGTCTTCATGCTTTGTCTGCTCCGGCATTTGCTGCACTGTCTGCCTGCGCGGCTTCCCGGCGGGATTCCAGTTCGGCGTGAACTTCCTGAGCCTTTTTCTGATTCAGATTGTAGATGAGACCGATTCCCACGAGTACGATCAGTGCGCCGATCATCGGAAGAACCAGCATCAGGATCCGGACATTGGGGCCGAAGGATTCCGGCTGAACGGATGCGCCTTTGACGAAACCGATGGCGCCGATCGCCCATGACGTGATAGAGCTGACGATAGCGGATCCGATCTTGCGGGAGAAGGTGTAGACGGAGTAGAGTGTGCCGTCCGACCGTTCACCGTTCTTGTATTCCTGATAGTCGATGGCATCAGTCACCAGCGCCCAGACAAGCATGATGAAAATCGTGCCGCCAAAACCTGCAACAGTAGTTGCAAACATGAACACGTACGGATTTGCAATTGGAAAAGCAAGCAGAAGGCCATATCCGATCAGATTCAGTACAGAGCCGATGAGGATCAGGGAGCGCTTTCCGATCTTCCGGGACAGGCGCGGAACCAGCCAGAAAGCAAGGAACATCATCGGAAGGCTGATATACGAGCTGGCGGCCATGGCCTTCGGCTGATGGTAGTATTCCCGGAACAGATAGCTGCTTACACTCTGGGAGGCATAGAACATGCTTCCAATCGAAGCGATCATGACGCCCACGAGCGGGCGGTTTGTAAATGCTTCTTTGACGACTTTGAAAAAGCTGAATTTCGCCTTCGCCTTTGTTCCATCTGCCTTGGCGGAGTACTTGAGCGGTTGTCTTACCCGTTCCTTTGAAAAGATGATCAGCATCGCGTAGAAAACGATCGTTCCGATTCCGGCGATGACAGCCATCAGAAAATATCCGCCGGCATTCGGATTGTTATTGGCATCCCAGATCGCCAGGGAGACAAGCGGAAGAAACAGAATGCCTACGCCCATGCCGCCGAAGGATCTCGCACGGGAGAGCTTGGTTCTTTCCACCGGATCGGTCGTGATGACACTTGCCATGGCGCCATACGGCATGGAAGTTCCCGTATAGGCCATTCCGTACAGAATATAGGAAATGGCGACCCAGGTGTGCTTGAGAAGGGAAGGGAACGAAGAGACATCCGTGAAGCACAGCAGCCCGGATACGGCGAGCGGCACGACGAACAGCTTTACCCACGGCTTGAACTTGTCGTCTGTTTTTCCGATGTGGAAATGATCGGGAAGTGAGCCGATTAGCGGATCGTTGATGGCATCCCATATTTTGGCCACCAGGATCAGTCCGGCCATCCATTTCGGGTCGATGCCCAGAACGTACGTGCAGAATGTGAGAAAAAACGCACTCACATACAGGTTGACGAGACTTCCCCCGAAGTCCCCGCAGAAATATCCGAACTGCTCCAGCACGGATACTTTCTGACTTTCAGAACTACCTTTTTTCATATTTCCTGGATCTCCTTTCAGACCAGCGGATCGATTGACATCGATCGGTTTATTGTCTGCATCATACGGAGAATCATATTCAAAGTATAGAAAAATTCATTGCGGATCAGAAGGATTTGTCAAAGGAATCCATATAGCTGCCTTTTTTGTGACGACCGTCTGCGGTATGAGATTTCGTTTCTTTTCTCTTAAGAAATCCGGTCAGAATGAACTGAAAAAATGATGGAAAACTTACATATAATACTATTTCAGCTTTTATATTTCTATATGATGGCTGCCGAAGAATGGTATTCTCTGGGTGTTAATAAAAATAAGATGACGATTGACGAAAAGAGGAGATCATGAACCGGATTGCAATGAATGATGCCTGGCAGTTTGTAAAACTGCCGGGCTGTTTCATTCAAACCCTGCGGGAGGCTGCCAATGGCACGGCTGCGTGGCCGCAGGAGATACAGGAGAGAGTCGGAAGCGGGATATCAGAAACCGTCTGCCTGCCGCACACCTGGTACCGGGATGAGGATGCGTACCGCGGGCTGACTCTGTATGAAAAAGAAGTGCGTACCGACCCTTCCTGGGAATGCCTTTTTGTGGATGTTCCGGCAGCCGATCAGCAGGCGCTTATTTTTGCGGACGAAACGCTTATCGCCGACCACAAGGGCGGATACAGTGCCTTCCGCGGCGAAATCCCGGAGAAAATGATTCGGGCGGGACACTTTACGCTGCGGATCTTTGTGTCCAATGAGGTAAATGATGCGATCTCGCCGCTCGCCGGTGATTTTGCCGTATACGGCGGGCTGTACCGCGGCGTGAATCTCATCGTGGCCGGAAAGACGCATTTTGACTACCTGTATTACGGAACCAACGGCGTCACGGCCCGCACATCTCTGGCGGAAAACGGGACGGGCAGGGTGTTTCTGACGCCGCATGTGCAGGCGGGACAGGAAGAGACAGCGTTTATGCGCTATACTCTGCTAAACGGTTCCGGAGAAGTACAGGCACAGGTGACGGGCGGCCCGGAAGAAGAGAAAATTCTGGAAATCAGCAGTCCGCATCTGTGGAATGGAAAGAACGATCCGTATCTCTACACCCTGCGGGCGGAGCTGCTCTCCGGGGGACAGGTGGCCGACTGCATGGAAGAGCACATAGGTTTCCGCTCTGTTTCCCTGAGCCCGGAACACGGATTCTTCCTGAATGGACAACCTCTCCGGATAAACGGCGTCGCCTGTCATCATGACCTGGACGGAGTCTTTAACGCGAAGCGGGAACAGGACATTGACCGGGATTTTACGTTGATTGAGGAAATCGGGGCCAACGCACTCCGTCTGTCCCATTACCAGCACCTGCAGCACGCTTACGATCTGGCCGACAGCAAAGGGTACGTTGTCTGGGCGGAGATTCCGATGTTAAAGCTGCCGCACTCGGATGCAGTTCTTGAAAATGCGAAGCAGCAGCTGGTGGAGCTGATTCTGCAGAATCTGCATCATCCGTCCGTTTTCTGCTGGGGCATTCAGAATGAGGTCGGGATGTTTAACGATGCACCGTATATGTATGATGCCCTGAGGCAGCTGAAGGCAGTGGCAAAGCGACTGGACCCGGAGAGACTCGTCACCGGAGCCAATCTGTACACGGTGAAGGCCCGCAGCGGCCTGAATGACGTCACCGACATGATCGGTTACAACATTTATTTCGGCTGGTATTACGGGCAGATGCAGGATTATGACACTTTTCTTGACAGGCTGCACGAGAAACGGCCAAATCTGCCGCTTGGCATCAGTGAGTACGGCGTGGATGCAAACCCGAAGCTTCATGCGGCGGACCCGAAGGTCCGGGACTATTCCGAGGAATATCAGGCGCTGTTTCACGAGACGGTGTACCCGATCTTGAGAAGTAAATCGTATCTCTGGGGAAGCTTCGTCTGGAACATGTTTGATTTCGCGAGCCCGATGCGCCGGGAAGGCGGCACGCGGAACCGCAATCAGAAGGGCCTTGTCACGTTTGACCGGAAAATCCGCAAGGACGCCTTCTATTATTACAAGGCGCAGTGGTCGGATGAGCCATTTGTCCACATCTGCTCAAGGCGTTTCGTCCGCCGCACAGAGCCTTCGATTACTGTCAGGGTATACACCAATCAGAAAACAGTTACTCTCATGGTAAATGGAAAAGCTTCCGGGGAGGGCACGAATGACGGAAATGGCGCGGTAGTCTTTGAAGACGTCCAGCTTAACATGGGAGAAAATCGCATCGAGGCGGTATCCGGAGCCCTGCGGGATGCCTGCGTGTTCATCCGGACGGACACGCCGGATGAAAGCTACACGCTGCCGGACAGCAGTGCGGGTAAGACGGTCCGGAACTGGTTTCTCTCAGATGACGACATTATCCGGGAAGGGTTTTACTCCATAAAAGACACGGCAAATGACCTGCTGGGTGACGCCAGAAGCCGGGCTGTAATCGCGCGTTTTGCGCCGGACCTCTTCCGGCTTATGACGACACGGGATGTGATCCCGCTCGGCCTTTCTCTGCAGAGCATCCTCAGCCGGGATTCTTCCGGTATTGATCAGAAAGCGCTGAACGCGGAGCTGAACCAGATACCCGTGGAGGAGTAATATTTGACTTATTAACAAGCCGTGGGCAGGAGATTCCCCGCCTCAACGCATCAGCACAGGCGGGGCGCAGTCCACTATAAAAAGCCGCCTCTTGGAGGACCGGAGGCGGCTTCGTGCTGCATATTCGAGAAACAGGATCAGGATTTCTCCGCTTTTGTCCCTTCATCAGCCGGCGTCATCTTAATGATGCCGAGCTTCAGGAAAACGGGAGCTGTGATACAGATGATCAGGATGCCCAGAAAGATCGCGAGGCCTGTGCTGCGGGAGAAATCGAATGCACCGGAGAAGTGAATCACGGAGATGACCACGATCGCCGGGACGATGATCCAGTTCTTGCCTTTTACTTTGTAACGGCCGGCTCTGCCGCCGCCGACAAACATGCCGAGGAACAGGGCACCGAACATGGCAGGCAGCATGTAGTTCGTTGCTGTTTTGACGGCCGGAAGGGTCAGAATCGGCTGCAGCGGCACCAGCAGGATGACACCCAGCGCGATAATGACGGTTGTCATCATGGAGGAGGCAGCGACCGACATTGCGCTGATGGTGTCACCTTCTTCCGTGCCCTGCTGAGCATCAGCCTGCTCCATGGCGCTGATGGCGCAGGGAAGCTTGAGATTCAGAACATTACCAGTCAGGAAGGCAATGTAGCCTGCGGATCCCAGGATCGGAGTGTAACTTAAAAACTCCACGATGGCTATCGGCGCAAAGACGGCAAACAGTCCACCTCCGATTCGCATGATGTCGCCTATTGTCGGCATCTGGTCGTAGACCAGACCGATGACAGCAGGCATTCCAAACATGAACAGAAGGCCGATTACGATCCCGATCCGGCCAATGCGGTGAATTTTGTCTTTATATGTATTTTTCATAGTGTTTTCCCTCATTTGTCATTGATCCAGGCGTTTATGCGCCGAACACCTGTACCCACACGAGAGAGGACGCCATGCCTAGAATCAGACACAGGGCCATCTCGAAACTGCTCAGCCACTTCTGACCTGTCTTCTTTGCCAGTACGCGGCAGAGAAGCGAGATGAGAGCAGAGGTGATCATGGTTGCAATGTACACGGGACCTTTTGCGACCTGCAGCGGAATGTTCACCGTGAGCGCAAGCAGCAGAGAAGACACAATCAGTGCGCCGACAGGGCCGGCATTGTTCATCTTTGAGATGGCTCCGTTGAAGCCTTTGTTGAAGAACAGAGTCGCCAGAATTCCGCAGACGATGCAGAAACTCATGACAAACATAATTGTTGCCACCAGCTTCGGATCGCCTGTCTGGGCGAGCGCGGCAATCGACTCATAACCGGCGCCAGTCGCGGTCATGTCAGCTGCCATTAATTCATAGGTCACCGACCCTACAACCGAGAGACGGAACCAGGACCACGGGATCCCGATCACGGCGGAGAGCGTGATCAGACCGATGACGATGGCAATGGACGGTACAACGGTGAAAACGAGAGCGCTCTTCGTGATTTCCTGCAGTTTTTCTTTTTTGTACCCCAGCTCCAGCGCGTGGCGGTAGGCAGTGATATAGGTGATAAGCGAATACAGAAAGATAAAAACGATGGCTGCTATAACCATAATAAAAAGCAGCAGGCTGTTGAAAATGCCAAAATATGTCATGTGATTATTCTCCTGGGATTGTTCAGTCAGTCACTACATCATCCGGTGTAACATCGTCCGGAATCGGGCACTGATAGATGCCTCCGGTCTCGGCCAGAAGCTCCTGCTTTGCCTTGTCGCACACAGCGGGATTCCGATAAACGACTGTGCACGCGTATGCGATGGCCCTTGCGGCCGCAACGGCGGCCTTGCCTCCGATCCCGGTTCCGACCATCGCCGTATGCTGCCAGGTGTGCATGGCAGTACCCGGTATGCATGTGGCAGCGGTCAGCTGCGCCTGCGGGACAATATAGCTGACGTCACCGACATCGGTGGAAACCGGAACGGAGACATTCATTGCCCGCCTGTCAAAAGGCGTTATAGCTTTGAGAAGCGGTTCTTTTTCAAATCTTTCCGCGGACACATGATTGGCGGCAGCTCCCTGCTTTACAATCTCCTTTCGCTTTTCCTCCGGCAGAATAGCGAGGAATTCCCGGGCAACCGCATAGTCTTCCTCATCGTAGTCTGCCGCCCCGGTTTTCAGAAACGCATCGGAGAGAATCTGCTGTGCAGTTTCGTTTGGAATAAGATCTGACAGACCGCCTACAATTTTCATGTGCACTCTGGTGCCGGTCATCAAGGCCGCTCCTTTTGCACAGTCATTAACACGGTTTAAAATCTCCCGACACTGGGCGGTCTTCGGCGCCCTGACAAAATACAGAAGGGAGGCGTGCGACTGCACTACATTCGGCGCTTTTCCGCCGGCGT
The DNA here is from genome assembly GCA_002394965.1 of Lachnospira sp. UBA4285. Classification (GTDB taxonomy): domain Bacteria; phylum Bacillota; class Clostridia; order Lachnospirales; family Lachnospiraceae; genus UBA4285. The sequence goes on along the minus strand of DGVL01000177.1, from coordinate 11,616 downwards.
CAAGATATGCGTAGTGGACTCTCGCCTGAGAGATGATGTGCTCCCGGAGATAGTTGACGCCGCTGTTCATCAGTTCACAGGCGTCAAGAGCACTGCGCCCCAGTTCTGGGGACAGCGCGGCGTGAGAGCTGATCCCTTCAAAATCAAACCGGGCACAGAGATTGCCGACCAAGCGTCCTGCCATCGCTGAGTTGCGGTCGGCAGGGTGCCAGGTGAACAGCATGTCCAGTTTGTCAAACACATGCTGTCTCGCAAGAAAAACTTTCCCGTATCCGGTCTCTTCCGCCGGAGTTCCAAATAAAATGATTGTCCCGGATGTACCGGATTCCGCAAGCCAGTCTCTGACCAGCAGCGCAGCACCAAACGCACCCGCACCAAGAGCACAGTGACCGCAGCCGTGCCCGAAAGCATTTCCGTCTGCCGGCTCTTTTACGGCGGCTCCTTTTTTCTGACTCAGTCCCGGGAGCGCATCATACTCACCGGTGATGCCGATGACAGGCCTTCCGCTGCCATACGTTGCGCGAAATGCCGTCTGCATGCCGCTGATGCCCCGCTCCAGCGTAAAGCCTTCCTTCTCCAGGGCATCTTCCAGAGCTTTGCTGCTCTTGAATTCCCGGTAGCCCGGCTCGGCAAAAGACCAGATCTGCTGATTCATTTCGCAGATAGCTTCAGCCCGCTGCTTCGCATGATCCAGGATCAGATCCAGATCATCCTTTTGCTCCATGACTTCCTCCTCCTGCACTTTTCTTCAAGCCGTGGACAGCAAAAAAAGGCAGTTTCCCCAGCTGCTGATCCGGCTTCAAAGCCCGTGCCCTCATTCACGGACATTTTGCAGTGCTATAATCACGCCTCTTTGCGTGAATTTAATATGGTAACAGTTTAATACGATGAAATTAAATGCCAACCAGATTACCCAAAGCTTTTAATACGGTCACTGTACAATTGCTTGCAAGGCTTCCGGCAGAGCGAGTGAGTACGTATATGAGCCAATTCGATATGGCATTCCTGTTGACATTATTGTAACATATGAGCATAATATGGTTAGAATTTTACTACAACAATGATTTCAAGGAGGTGCAAGTTTGAATATTCGTCCATCAGCGGCAATCCGCCAGAACTACAATGAGATTGCAGATATGTGCCGCAAAACGGCAGAGCCGGTATTCCTTACAAAGAACGGCGAGGGTGATTTGGTTGTTATGGATATTGAAACCTACAATCGTCGGGAAAAAATGCTGAAGCTGAGAGAAGAACTGCTTGCTGTTGAAGAAGACAGACTGGCAGGAAGAAACGGATGCACACTTGATGAGCTTGACACGTATCTTGACGATGCGATCACAGAGGCATAGCCAATGTCGGATAAAAAATATACTGTCATTGTTTCCGACAGAGCAAAGCGGATGCTCGGAACACATATCCGTTTTATGGCACAGGTTAATAAAGAGGCTGCCAGAGCCAAGAAGAAAGAGATTGTGAACGCGATGCGTTCTTTAGAACGCATGCCACAGCGCTTCCCGTTTTTTGAAGAGGCGTATATACCGGCTGATAAATATCATAAGATGTTCGTTGCAAAGTGGTACCTTATTCTTTATCAAGTCCGTGATGATACGGTTTATGTGGATTATATCCTCGATTGCCGTAAAGAGTATAGCTGGCTTGTCCGGTGATCGTATCTGATTGAAATCAATATGAGGGATTCGAGAATTTACATAAGCGGAATCCCGGCTCTGTTTTCAACCGCATATTTTTATAAACTGGCTCTGGAACGGCCAGTTTTTTATTTGATAATTTCTATAGTTTACATACAAATATTTCAAAATAATCATACAAATCATTAAATCCAAGCGCTGCGCATATGGCTATTTACTTAATTAATTACAAATTAGATATAAAAATCATGCATAAACATACTTGAAAAATGATAATATGCACAAATTTCCTATTTACATTAGTCAGACAAAGTACTATTATAAAGCTAACAAATTTGACACGTGTTGCGAGGGCTATAGCAGGGAGGCGCACATGGCATCTCTTTTACTGCCGAATACGGAAGACAGCCTGCATATGACGACTTCTCAGAAGATTAAAGAGATGATCGTGAAAGGACATATGGAACCGGGCGACAAGCTTCCGACAGAAAAGGAAATGATGCAGCGCTTTGGCGTTTCAAGATCCACTCTTCGGGAAGCGCTAAAGGTTTTAAAAGCAGAGAATGTAATCACACAAAGACGCGGGAGCGGAACGTACGTAAGCCATGAGACCGGGATCGGAGAAGATCCCCTTGGACTGCATTTTACAAATCAGAAGAATCTTCTCAACAATCTTCTTGAGACCCGTGTTCTGATCGAGCCTGGAATCGCTGAACTGGCGACGCATCGGGCGTCTGCACAGGACTTGGAAGAACTTCGCAATACTGTCGAAGAAATGGAAAAAATGGCGGTCAACACGGAACAAACCGAGGAGATGGATGTTAAGTTTCACACTTGTGTTGCGAGATGTACCCATAACGATGTGCTGATCAGAGTTCTGCCGATCATTGTCGAATCAATACGGCGAGGTCATAGTAAGACAGCAGAAGATCTTGAAAGTTTCCAGAGAGCCAAGAAGCGGCATAGAGAAATATATGAGGCTATTGCTGCAAACGATTACATGAAGGCGAAGTTTTTAACAGAACGTCATATTTGGGAAACCAAACAGGATATAGATATCAAGGAGGGAAATTTATGAAGAAACATCCTGTTACACGAAAAGCTGCATCGATTCTTGCGGCTTCTACGATGGCTGCAGGGCTGCTTGCGGGCTGCGGAGGCGCAGCGTCCGGCACGACGACAGCAGGAGGAGCAACAACGAAAGGCGCTTCGACAGCCGCGGCAACGACGAAAGCTGCAGCGGGCGCTGCAACAACGAAGGCGGCATCCGGATCGGCGGAACCGGTTACAATCAAGTTCCAGTACTGGGCTGATAATACCGATTATTCGCAGCTGATGCAGGACATCATCAAAAAGTTCAATGAAACGAATGGCAAGAATATCACTGTCGTTGGCGAAGAGCAGCCGTGGGATGGCGGTGCATATTCGGAGAACCTCTTTAATGCAAAGATGGGTGGCAGTGATGTTGATGTATCGACATGGAAACTCACCTCTACGCCGCTGTATGTAAACAACGATCTCCTTCTGGATCTGACTCCGTATATTGACAAGTGGGATAAGAAGGGTGATATCGAAGATAACATTTATAATGTCATGAAGCAGGCGGGCGGTGACAATTCCAAGATCTATGTGATGCCGTGGAATATTCAGGTCCTGTACGTGTACTACAGACCTTCAATATTTGAAAAGGCGGGGATTGATCACACACCGACTACATATCAGGAATTCCTTGACGATATCAAGAAGTGCACGATGGACACAGATGGCGACGGGAAGACCGATGTTTACGGATTTGGCATGCGCGGCGCAAAGGGCGGCCAGGAACCCTGGGGCTCCTTCATCTACGGTGAGGGCGGATCTTTTGACGATCTGACATCGGCCGGTTCGGTTCAGGGAATGCAGGACTTCATCGATCTGTATAAAAATGGGTATGTTCCGCCAACCGCTACATCGGATGGATTTAATGAAATCATTGCTAATTTCAAGTCTGGCCTTACTGCCATGACAATTCACCACACAGGATCTTCTAAGGACATGGAAGCTACGTTTGGTGATGATGTATCGGCATTTGCGTTCCCGGCCGGAAAGGGCCAGTGGACGTCGATGGGCGATACAGAAACGGTAATCTTCAAGTCCTGCAAACATCCGGAAGCGGCGTTTGAGTGGGTTTCCTATCTCGCGACTGGCGAGGGGCAGAAGATGTGGTGCGAAGGCACCGGGAATGTTCCGGTATCCAAGACGGTTTCACAGGGAGACTTCTTCCAGAATAACCGCTTCATGAAGGCTTCTCTTGAAGGCGAGAGCTACGCCGGTATTCTTCCGATCCTTGATACAACAACGGAGTGGATCAGCACAACTTGGCCGAACACTGTCGCACAGGCTCTGACAGGAGAAATCAGCACGGAAGACTGCATGAAGACTTTGCAGGAAGGCCTCTATGGCAAGTAATCTCAAGTGATGTTTCACGGCTGTGAGGGGCCGTCTGGCTCCTCACAGTGATTTTGAGGAGGCTGTTCCATGAAAACAAAAAAGCGTTCTATCGCGCCATATCTTCTGGTGGCGCCGGCTACAATCATTATTGTCTGCGTAGTATTTATTCCTGTTATCCAGGCTATTCTCATGAGCTTTCAGAGCTATGATCTGAGAAGGCCGAATGCAATCAAATTTATAGGGCTTGGAAACTATATCGAGGCATTCACGGACACTCAGTTCCTGAATGCAGTGCTCCGCACAGTCATCTGGGTTGTTCTGGGTGTGGGATTTCAGTTTATTCTTGGTTTCGTTTTGGCTCTGCTGCTGAACCGGCAGTTCAGAGGCAGAGGAGCAATCCGGGCTGTCAGCATGATCCCATGGGTCACGCCGGGTGTTCTCATCGGCCTTATGTGGCGGTGGATCTATGATGGCAATTTCGGTGTTCTGAACGATATTCTTTTAAAACTGCATATTATTGATTCGGCAATCCCGTTCCTGTCCCAAAAATCGACAGCGTTTCCCGGGGTAATTGTGACGATTATCTGGCAGGGAATTCCGTTTTTTGCACTGATGATTCTCGCTGCTCTGCAGGGGGTCTCAAGGGACCTTTATGAAGCGGCAGAGATTGACGGGGCAACAAAGGCTCAGGAACTGTTCTATATTACGATCCCTTCGATTAAAAATACGATCTATGTCACAGGACTCCTGAGAATTATCTGGGTTGCGAACTCTGTCGATGTCATTTTCAACATGACAGAGGGCGGACCGGCTTATTCGACACAGACGTTAAGTGTTTATATTTATAACAAGGCAAATGCATTGAATCTCGGATATGCATCGGCGATGGCGATCTGCCTTGCACTCATGCTGCTGGTTGTAGTAATCCCGTATCTGAGAATGAACTTTAAGGAGGAGAAGTCATGAAATATGAAAAGCCTGGCACAAAAGCCCTTCGGCTCATTCTCCTGATTGTAATGCTCGTGTTCATTCTGTTTCCGTTCTACTGGACGTTTCTTACATCCATCAAACCGGAAAATGAATTGTACGGCGATACTGTCACATATTTCACAGTTCATCCGACGTTCGAGGCTTATAAAAATCTCTTCACAACGACGGTGAACTTCCTGTCGGCAATGGGAAACAGCCTCATTGTGGCAGTCTCAACAACACTGGTTACCCTCTGCGTTTCAACGATGGCAGCGTATGCGTTTTCAAGATATGATTTTCCGGGCAGAAAAGCGCTGATGAGCATATTCCTCTGCAACAATATGTTCCCGACGGTGCTTCTTCTCATTCCGCTCTATACCATTATGAGAAAACTGCATCTTCTGTTCACGCCTGGATCTCTGATTCTTGCCTATACGACGTTTACGATTCCATTTTCCGTATGGCTTTTGCTGGGATTCATCAATGACCTGCCGATGTCGCTGGAAGAAGCTGCACAGGTTGATGGCTGTACCCGCGGCAAGGCATTTATCAAGATTATCCTGCCGCTGCTGAATCCGTCAATCGTTGCGACGGGCGTGTACATATTCATGCAGTCCTGGAACGAGTACACATTCGCTATGATGTTTACGAACACGGCGACCAGAACGATACCGGTTGCCCTGAAGAGTCTTATCGGACAACTCGGAGTACAGTGGGATCTGCTCACGGCTGGCGGAATCCTGACGATCATCCCGGTATGTATCATGTTCTTCTTCGCACAGAAGAGGCTTGTAGAGGGACTCACAGCCGGAGCTGTCAAGGGCTGATGGCTGAAATTGATTATGAATTCATTGAAATTGGCGTCTGCTGAAAAGAGCTGCGCAATGATAAAGAGGAGGACAACAATGGATTACGAAAAAAAAGCGAAACAAATTCGCGCTGACATTTTAAAGATGCTGTATGCATGCCAGTCAGGACACCCGGGCGGGTCGCTTTCCTGCGTGGAGATGCTGATGGCACTCTATTACGATACCATGAAAATTGATCCGAAAAATCCAAAGGATCCAGACCGTGACCGCTTTGTTCTGAGCAAGGGTCATGCCTGCCCGACACTTTATGCGATTCTTGCGGACCTCGGATATTTTCCGCGCGAAGATCTCCTTTCCCTCCGCCAGATTCACAGCTATCTTCAGGGACATCCGGACTGCAGAAAAACGCCGGGCGTCGATGTGAATACCGGATCGCTCGGACAGGGTGCATCGATATCGGTTGGCCTCGCAATGGCGGCTAAACTTTCCAAAAAGACTTATAAGGTTTATACGGTCCTGGGAGACGGAGAATGCCAGGAAGGGCTTGTATGGGAGGCTGCAATGGCAGCAGCACATTATAAGCTGGATAATCTCACATTCATGCTGGATTACAATCATCTTCAGATTGACGGATCCAATGATCAGGTTATGAGCCTTGGCGATATCAATGCGAAGTTCAGAGCATTTGGCTTTGAAACCGTTGATGTTGATGGTCATAACATTCAGGAAATTGATGCGGCGCTGCGCACACCGCATGATGGAAAGCCACTCTTTATCAATTGCCATACCATTAAAGGCAAAGGCGTGTCGTTCATGGAAGATCAGTATCAGTGGCATGGCAGCCCGATGAATAAAGAACAATTCGAGAAAGCTCTGGCTGAGCAGGAGGTTTGAGATAATGGGAAAGTCATTAAGAGTAGCCTATGGTGAAGCCCTTGCAGAGCTGGGCGATGTTAACAAAAAAATTGTTGTTCTGGACGCAGACCTCGCTAATGCAACACAGACCAGATTCTTCCGTGATAAATTCCCGGACAGATTCTTTGACATGGGCATTGCGGAAGGCAACATGGTCGATGTGGCGGCCGGATTTGCTCATACGGGATATATCCCATTTGTCAGCACATTTGCGCTGTTTGGATCTGGCAGGGCTTATGAAGAGATCCGCAATTCGGTTGCGTATATCAATCTGAATGTCAAATTTGCATTTTCACATTCTGGTCTTTCCGTAGGAGAGGATGGCGGCAGCCATCAGTCGATTGAGGATATCGCGCTGATGCGCGAGATGCCGAATATGACCGTTCTGGTTCCGTGCGATCCGACTGAGACGAAGAAAGCGGTCAAGGCAGCAATAGACATTGACGGGCCGGTTTATATTCGCGTTGCAAGACCGGTTGTGGATGATATTACAAATGCAGATGATCCGTTTGTCCCGGGCAAAGCCAATGTGCTTAAGGATGGCAATGATGTCTGCATCATCACATGCGGTCTGATGGTCAAGCCGGCGCTGGAAGCGGCAAAAGCGCTGGAAGAGCAGGGTATATCCACTGCTGTTGTGAACATGCATACAATCAAGCCGATCGATGCTGATACGATCCTCAAGTATAATCAGAAGTGCAAAGCAATCCTTACATTCGAGGAGCACTCCATTATCGGCGGACTCGGCTCGGCAGTTGCAGAAGTACTTGCCGGAAAGGCTGGCGCAAAGTTTACGAGAGTCGGCATTAACGATAAATTTGGCAAGTCCGGCAAACCGGAAGACCTGTTCAGAGAATATGGCCTGACATCAGAGCATGTGGTAGAAGAAGCGAAGAAACTTCTGTGAACTGTTAATTAGGAGAATGAGAGATGAAGATTCTGGATTACGAATTTACAGGCGCTGGCATGCAGCGTGTGTATGAAAATGAGAAATGGACAGTCGGAATCAAGAACTGGAAGCCGGCGAATGATATTACCGGCATTACAAATATCGAGCGCCACAATAAGACGGATGAACTGTTCGTGCTGGTTGAGGGAAAGTGCACACTGATCTACGCGGAAGAAAAAGGAGAGGATCTTGAGTTCCACGCTGTAAAGATGGAAAAGGGTAAACTGTATGTGATTCCGCAGTCTCTGTGGCACAATACAATTACCGTGAAGGATACGAAGATGTTCCTCATTGAGGATGTGTCCACCGGCAACGATAACAGCGATGTCCGCGAACTGACACCGGAGCAGATTAAGACGGTTCAGGAACTGGCAAAATAAAGGAGTTTGATATGCAGTTTTTCATCGACACAGCCAATGTAGACGAGATCAGAGAAGCCTGGGACATGGGAATTATCTCCGGCGTAACCACCAATCCATCCCTCATTGCCAAAGAGGGCAAGGATTACATGAAGACGCTGAAGGAGATCACCGACATCGTGGACGGGCCGATCTCGGGTGAGGTCAAGGCGAGCACCACGACTGCCGAGGGCATGATCGCAGAAGGGCGCGAGATCGCAAAGATCCACAAGAACATGGTCGTGAAGATCCCGATGACCACGGAAGGCCTGAAGGCTGTCAAGGTTCTCACGGCGGAAGGCATTCACACCAATGTGACGCTTGTGTTCTCTGCGTCGCAGGCACTGCTGGCGGCCAGAGCCGGCGCCACATACGTATCCCCGTTCCTGGGAAGACTCGATGACATCTCTACCGACGGCATCACGCTGATCGAGGACATCATGCAGATCTTCGAGATGTATCCGGATATCACGACGCAGGTGATCTGCGCATCCATCCGCCATCCGATGCACATTGTGGAGTGCGCGAAGACCGGAGCCGACATCGCGACGGTACCGTACAAGGTTCTGATGCAGATGACGAAGCATCCGCTCACCGACATCGGCATCGCCCGTTTCAAGAAGGATTACGAGTCAGTCTTCGGCAAATGAGCCGGCTGATTTAAGCCAGATAAGAGCCTGCCCGCCATATGCGGGCAGGCTCTGTTTATGATGGAGTGCTCTCTTGATTGCGGCTCCCATGGATTGCGGCTCCCATGCAAAAATGTGCTTGACAGCCGCGGGATGGAAGTGATATTATTTACTCTGCACGTGGGAGCAATCCCAGATGAATCATGTACGTGTAGCTCAGCTGGATAGAGCGTCTGACTACGGATCAGAAGGTCACGAGTTCGAATCTTGCCACGTACATCACTTGAGGCCGTATCCGAGTAGTCGGATACGGCTTTTTTTATCCGTTGAAAAGGAGCAGCGATGGAGACCTGGACACTGACGGCACCCTGTCACTTCGGACTGGAATCGGTTCTGAAGCGGGAAATATATGATCTTGGCTACGACATCACACAGGTGCGGGACGGCGAAGTCAGTTTCACCGGAGACGCCGAAGCGGTGGCGCGCGCCAACATCTGGCTGCGCACGGCGGAGCGGCTGCTTCTGGAGGTGGGGCGGGTGAATGCGCGCACCTACGACGAATTATTCGAGAACGTCAAGGCGCTTCCCTGGGAGGCGTTTATTCCACTTCACGGAAAATTCTGGGTCACCAAGGCAAGTGCCGTGAACTGCCAGCTGTATTCTCCTTCGGATATCCAGTCGATTGTCAAAAAGGCCATCGTCGAACGCCTGAAGGAGAAGTATCACACCGCCTGGTTCCCGGAGGACGGGGAGGAGTATCCGATCCGCGTGCGGGGGCGCAAGGATGAATTCGCTATCTGCCTTGATACGAGCGGGCCGTCGCTTCACAAGCGGGGGTACCGCACAGAGACCGGCGGCGCGCCGATTTCCGAGACACTCGCGGCGGCTCTGATCGGGCTGACGCGCTTTAAGCGCGGACGGATTCTCGTCGATCCGTTCTGCGGGAGTGGGACATTTCTCATCGAGGCGGCCCTCATGGCGGCAAACCGCGCGCCGGGGCTCACGCGGGATTTTACGGCTGAAAAGTGGACAGGGCTGATACCGAAGAACTGCTTCACCGATGCGGTGGAAGAGGCGGGGGATCTGGAGGATCTGTCGGACATGGGCGACCTTCAGGGGTACGACATCGATGCCGATGTGCTGCGATATGCGAGAGCCAATGCGGCGCGCGCCGGCGTGGATTCGTTCATACACTTCCAGCAGCGGGATGTGGCGGAGCTGCATCACGCGAAGAAGTATGGTTTCATCATAACGAATCCGCCCTATGGTGAGCGCATGGGAAGTGAAGATGAGCTGGCCGGACTGTACCGCACGCTGGGAAGCCGGTTCGCGGCTCTTGACAGCTGGTCTTGCTATGTGATCACACCATACGCGGACATCGAGAAGGCGTTCGGACGGAAGGCGACGAAAAACCGGAAAGTCTATAACGGCATGATCCGCACTTACTTTTATTCTTTCGAAGGGCCTAAGCCAGTACACAAATAAAGTACAGAAAGTGATAAAGTGAAGACTATGAAAAAAATCATTTTTGCATCCAATAATCAGGGGAAGATCCGGGAAGTCAAGGACATGCTGGCGGACCCGGATGTGGAAGTCCTCTCGATGAAGGAAGCGGGAATTGACATGGACATCGAGGAGAATGGCACCACGTTTCAGCAGAATGCCCTGATCAAGGCACGGGCGGTGTACAACGTGACACACGAGCTGACAATTGCCGATGACTCGGGCCTGGAGATCGACTGGATGAACGGCGAGCCGGGTGTGTACTCCGCGCGTTTCATGGGGCATGACACAAGCTACGACATCAAGAACGCGGCGATTCTGGAGAAGATGAAGAATGTCAGGGGAGCGGACCGCTCCGCGCGCTTTGTGTGCGCGATGGCGGCAATTCTGCCGGACGGCCGGGAGATCACGACCCGCGGGACGATGGAAGGCGTGATTGCGGACCGGATTGAGGGCAGCAACGGCTTCGGGTATGATCCGATCCTGTATCTGCCGGAGTTCGGCAAAACTTCGGCGCAGCTCACGGAAGACGAGAAAAACCGGATCAGCCACCGCGGGAAGGCTCTGCGGGAACTGGTGAGGGAACTCAGGCTTCTCTGCGTCTGAGAGGATGAAAACTTGAAAAAGATACTCGTAGTAAGCGATACGCACAGGAAACTGGAGGGTCTCAAGCGGGCCCTGGCGGCGGAAAAGCCTGTCGATCTGCTGATCCATCTCGGCGACATCGAGGGTGACGAGGAGGAGATCCGGAGTCTGGCCGGCTGCCCGGTGGAGATGGTGAAAGGAAACAACGACTTCTTCTCTGCACTTCCCCGGGAAGAGGAGATATGGCTGGCCGGTCACAAGGCGTTTCTGACACACGGGCATGACTACGGCGTGTCCGTGGGCGATGAGATCCTGCGGGATGAGGCCAGGGCGCGGGGCTGCGGCATAGTCATGTACGGACACACGCACCGCCCGGTCCTGGATGAAAATGACGGCGGCCTCACGGTTCTGAATCCGGGAAGCCTCTCCTATCCCAGACAGTTGGACCACCGGCCCTCGTATGCCGTGATCCTGGCGGACGGGAAAAATTTATCGTTTGCACTCAAAGAATTGGGTTGACAGCAGGGGCAGGCGTATAATATAATACATCTTGCGTTTCACAGAAACGTCATCGGATGTGATGCGCAGGATTCTGGGTTTACGGGGTGTGGCTCAGCTTGGCTAGAGCGCTTGATTTGGGATCAAGAGGCCGCAGGTTCAAATCCTGTCACCCCGATCCGTTTATGCCTGCGGGTGTAGTTCAATGGTAGAACACTAGCCTTCCAAGCTAGATACGTGGGTTCGATTCCCATCACCCGCTCTTGTGTGTCTGTAGCTCAG
>DGVL01000099.1:46668-47139 GCA_002394965.1 Lachnospira sp. UBA4285 | reverse complement strand
TCTTCTGCCAGCCTTCCCAGTCTTCCTCGTCCAGTCCGTCCTCGATGGAGCGGATCGGATACTGGCTGATCAGGCTGCTGTAGTGGGCGATCAGATCCTCATCCGTGTAGTCACGCCCCGACTTCGGCTGATGGTAGAACCCTTTCCCTTTCTCGCTCTTCCACTCTGAGGAAGCGGCATCTATCGCGAGGACAAAGTCTTCCCCGGGTCTGTATCCTGCCAGCTCCACAGCCTTCAGGATGTGCTCGATCGCGTCTTCATCGGACTTGAGATCCGGTGCGAAGCCGCCCTCGTCTCCGACTGCGGTCGTATAGCCTTCTTTTTTCAGGAGGCCTGACAGCGCGTGAAACACTTCGGCGCTCTGTCTGAGTGCCTGTGCGAAGCTGTCCGCTCCGACCGGCATGATCATGAACTCCTGCGTGTCGACGGAATTGGATGCATGGGCGCCGCCATTTAAGATGTTCATCATCG
>DGVL01000099.1:33348-46507 GCA_002394965.1 Lachnospira sp. UBA4285 | reverse complement strand
CCGACTTGTCCTTCGTGCCGTCCAGGCGGATCATCGCCTCGTCAACTCCGTACTGATCCGACGCGTCGGATCCCCTGAGCTGTGGCGCGATTTTGTCGTTGATATTGGCAACGGCCTTCGTGACGCCTTTTCCGCCGTAGCGCTTCGGGTCTCCGTCGCGAAGCTCCAGTGCCTCGAACTCACCGGTCGAGGCACCCGACGGTGAAGCGCCTCTCCCAACGGTCCCGTCCGCCAGGATCACCTCTGCCTCTACGGTCGGATTCCCTCTGGAATCCAGAATCTGTCTGCCAATAACCTTCTCAATCTCAAGACTGCGCATAATGTATGACCTCCTGTCCCTGCAAGAATCTGTTCTTTTCTCTTACAGGCAAAACATACCATACATCCTGTGTCTGCGTATGTTGCGCAGGCAACATTTGGTTAGTCTTTTCTAATTTTTCGCAAAACAAAGACCTCGGCGGCAAGGCCGGCGGATCTGATTCTCACCGGACAACCGTAAAGCCTGATACGCCGTATCCGGCTGCGTGCACCGCGCGGCGGATCGCCTGCTCATCGACCGGATCTTTTGCGAATATCCTCGCCTTCTTTCCGTCAATCGTCACGCGTGCGCTTATCCCCGGCAGACCGTTCAGCGCGTTCTGCACCTTCGCGGCACAGTTTTCACACATCATCCCGGAGATCAGCGCCGTGGCCTCGTGCGGGTAGTGCTTTCCGCCGCCGTATGGTTTTGCTTTTCGTATCTTTTCCGTCTTTCCGCAGCACGCGCTGCCGTTCCGGCTGCGGCTTACGGATATGGACACGGCCGCCGCGATCCCGGCGGCCAGCACGATATAAACCAGTACAGCGCTCATGGTTCCTCCTGTTTTCTCACATAGGGCTCTGCCGCCTGCTTTTCCCTACCGGCATCAGAGCAGTGCCGCGATCACACGGAAGGCATATGCGGCGATCCACGCGACAAAGCACTGCCAGAAGACAACAAGGAATGCCCAGCGGAACCCCAGTTCCCTCCGCACAGCTGCGACAGCCGCGACACAAGGCGTGTACAGCAGACTGAATACAAGAAGACAGCCGGCCGAAAGCGGTGTGATCGCCGCTGCGATGCCGCCCTCCGCACCAAACAGCACCTCCAGCGTCGAGACGACGCTCTCCTTGGCCATGAACCCGCTTATCAGCGATGTCACGATCCGCCAGTCGCCAAGTCCTAAGGGCTTAAACAGCGGAACCAGCAGGCCGGCAATAGCCGCCATGATGCTCTGCGACGAATCACTCACAAGATTCAGGCGAAAATCAAAGCTCTGCAGGAACCACACGATCACTGTCGCGATCATGATGACAGAGAACGCCTTCTGAAGGAAATCCTTCGCCTTCTCCCACATGAGCTGAACCGTGCTTCTGGGACTCGGCAGGCGATAGTTCGGCAGTTCCATGACAAATGGAATCGCATTCCCCTTGAAGATCGTGCGGCGATCCAGAAGTGCGACCAGAATGCCCATGAGAATTCCGAGCACATACAGGCCGGTCATGATGAGGCCGCCCCGCCCCGGGAAGAACGCATTCACGAAGAACGCGTAAATCGGCAGTTTCGCCGTACAGCTCATGTACGGGGTCAGCAGGATCGTCATACGCCGGTCGCGCTCGGACGGAAGCGTTCTCGTGGACATGATCGCCGGAACCGAACAGCCGAAGCCGATCAGAAGCGGCACGATGCTGCGGCCGGAAAGCCCGATCTTGCGCAGCAGCTTGTCCATGAAGAAAGCGACACGGGCAATGTATCCACTGTCCTCGAGCAGGGACAGAAAGAAAAACATCACCACCACGATCGGCAGGAAGCTGAGTACCGACCCGACGCCGCTGAATATGCCGTCTATAATCAGGCTGTGTATGACCTGACTGACACCGGCACTCGAGAGTGCACCGTCAACCACCACAGTCAGAGCATCAATGCCGCTGGCGAGCAGATCCTGCAGGAACGCACCGATGACGTTAAAGGTCAGGTAGAACACCAGTGCCATGATGCCGATGAAGATCGGGATGGCGGTGTACTTTCCGGTGAGAATCCGGTCAATCTTCTCGCTGCGCTTGTGCTCTTTTGTCTCCTGCGGCCGCACAACGCACCCGGAGCACACCTTGTCGATGAACGTGAAACGCATGTCCGCGATGGCAGCGCTTCTGTCAAGGCCGCGCTCCTTCTCCATCTGCAGGGTTATGTGTTCCAGCGTCTCTTTCTCATTCTGGTCAAGTTCCAGCCTGTCCAGAATATCCCGGTCCCCTTCGATTGCCTTGCTCGCGGCGAAGCGCACCGGAAGCGATGCGCGGCTGGCGTGATCCGAGATCAGATCGCCCACAGCGTGCAGGCAGCGGTGCACCGCGCCGCCGTTGTCATCCTCCGAGCAGAAATCCTGTCTGACCGGCTTCTCCTGATACTGTGCGATGTGGAGCGCGTGCGTGATGAGCTCGTCAACGCCTTCATTTTTTGCGGCAGAGATCGGCACGACCGGTACACCCAGCATCGCCTCCATCTTGTTGACAGCGATGCTGCCTCCGTTGCCGGTTACCTCGTCCATCATGTTGAGCGCCACGACCATCGGCCGGTCCATCTCCAGCAGCTGCATTGTCAGATACAGGTTGCGCTCGATATTGGTCGCGTCGACGATGTTGATGATCGCATCCGGTCTGTCCTGAAGGACGAAATTCCTGGATACGATCTCTTCGCTTGAATACGGCGACATCGAGTATATGCCGGGAAGATCGGTGATTTTCGTGTTCTTGTGACCACGGATCACACCGTCCTTGCGGTCCACGGTGACGCCCGGAAAGTTGCCGACGTGCTGGTTCGCGCCTGTCAGCTGGTTGAACAGTGTCGTCTTCCCGCAGTTCTGATTGCCGACCAGGGCAAATGTGAGGATGTGTCCCTCCGGCAGCGGATCGCCGCTGCCCTTCACGTGGTGAATGCCCGGCTCACCCAGAGCCGGATGACTTGTCTGCCGGACCGAAGCGCGTTCCTTTTCCCTCCGATCCGGTTTCTTTTCGTCCGCCTCTGCCTGCGTAACATCGTCACGCCGGATTCCGATCTGGGCCGCATCGTCAAGACGCAGCGTCAGCTCATACCCGTGGATCAGCAGTTCCATCGGGTCTCCCATTGGCGCATACTTCACAAGTTTCACGCGGGCCCCCGGAATGACGCCCATGTCCAGAAAATGCTGCCGCAGAGCTCCATTTCCGCCGACCGTCGTGATGACGGCGGTTTCCCCCGGCTTTAAATCTTTCAGTGTCAAAGCAGTCCCCCTCAATCTGTAATACCAGCCGTCACGATTATGATTTTTGTGCCTTGGCGTCCTGGGCGACTTTCACGATATCTCCGACACCGTCCAGAACCACAGAAGGGCCGTACGCGTATTCCTGAAGCGTCCTGCGCGTGGAGATGCCCGAGAGGACAAGCACCGTGGACATGCCGCTCTCCAGGCCGGAGATCACATCCGTGTCCATCCGGTCGCCGACCATCACAGCCTCCGCGGAGTGACATCCGAGAATATTCAGACCGGTGCGCATCATCAGCGGATTTGGCTTCCCGCAGTAGTAAGCCTTCCGCCCGGTCGCAAGCTCAATAGGAGCCGTCAGCGCACCGCATGCCGGGGCAATTCCGTTCTCAATCGGGCCGGACACGTCGGAGTTGGCACCAATCAGCCTTGCACCCTTCAGGACGAGATTGGTCGCAGTCGTCAGTGTGTCGAGGGAGTACGCCTTTGCCTCACCGACCACCACATAGTCCGGGTCCACATCGTTCATCGTGATCCCCGCGTCATACAGCGCGTTGAGAAGCCCCGCCTCACCGATGACGTACGCCGAACAGCCTGGGGACTGCGCCTTCAGAAAGGCCGCCGTCGCCAGCGCGCTGGTGTAAAAGTGCTCCGGCGGAACATCCATCCCCATCCGAAGAAGCTTCTGGTGCAGTTCCAGCGGCGTCAGACCGCTGTTGTTGGTCAGAAAAAGATATCCCTTGCCGTTGTCCTGCAGCCACTGGATGAACTCCCGGACGCCGGGGAGAATCTGATTCCCGTGGTAGATGACGCCGTCCATATCGCAGATAAAGCCTTTTTTCGTGTTGAAGTCGAGCATGATCCGCCCTTTCCGTAAATGCGTATGTTGATGTGCATGCCTTGTCTTCCGGCATCTATAAGCCAGGGTGGCGTTTGCCACCGCTAACCATAAACAAATGGTAATCGTTCCGCTGCTTTCTGTCAACCTGTCGGGTTCTCTTTGCTTACATTTTAGAAAAAAGTACTCTCTGTATGATACAATCGTGTCAGAAAAATGGCCGGATAGCAGAGGCATTCCTGCCGGAACATGGAGGATTATATGATTGACAGACAAGCGGTGAAACAGGCCGGGCGGAGAGCATTCCTGGCTTCTTACTGGAAGTGCTTCCTGGCCGCTCTTCTTCTCGGACTCGTCATGGGCAGCAGCGGTCCCTCCGGGACGTCTCTTGCGTACACCACCACTTCCTACGGAAGTCAGATGGAAAGCGGGTCTCTTCTCATCTCTCCGGCTCTTGCACTGGCCGTACTGTCGGCAGCGCTTACAGCCGGCATCTTCGGCATCATCATTCAGATCTTCCTGCTTCAGCCGATCGAGGCCGGTATCCGCCGCTTCTATCTGCTCAACCGCGACCACGGAAAAAACACGAACTTCGGGGAAGTGCTCTTTGCCTTCAACAACTCGTATCTCAATATAGTAAAGACCTTGTTCCTGCAGAACCTCTTCATCTGCCTCTGGAGCCTGCTTTTTGTGATCCCAGGCATCGTGAAGTTCTACTCCTACCGGATGGTCCCGTATATCCTCTCCGAAAAGCCGGACCTCGCCTGGCAGGATGCTCTTTCCTACTCCGAAGAGATGATGAACGGCCGCAAGTGGGAATGCTTCGTGTATGACCTCTCGTTTCTCGGCTGGTACATCGTGAGTGCCCTGACCCTCGGTCTTGCCGGCATCTTCTATGTCGACCCCTACAAGGCGGCGTGCGACGCCGAGCTCTACACTCTCATACGCGACATGCACTTCAACCAGCCGCACAACTACAATTATTCCGGTGCAGCCGGATACGGCTCTGATGGGCAGGGTATCTGGAACGGGTGAATTGTTAGTTCTGCCCTGATACTCCTGATTGGGAGCTCTTTTGATGACATCACCACAGAATCGCCCCGCCGTTTTCAGCAAAAATCAAGCTGGCGCTTATTCTAGCTGAAGCCGCCGCGGAATCCATCTGCTGTATTCAGCAAAAAGCAAGCTGGTGTTTACATTAGCTGAAATTTTTACCGGATTTATCCCATACTATTCAGCGAAAAACAAGCTTGCATTTGTTTTAGCTGTAACCGCCACGGAATATGGCTCATATTATTCAGCAAAATGCAAGCTTGCGCTTATTCTAGCTGAAGCCGCTGCGGAAACTCGTCCATTTTATTCAGCAAAATGCAAGCTGGCGCTTATTTTAGCTGAAACCTTCCAGCTTACATACCCTCACGCGTCGTCCAGTGCCAGCGTTTGGCTTACATCCCCTCCCGCGCGTACAGTGCTGCACCGAGGGCACCTGTCAGGTCCGGATCTTCCGGGATGATGAGCTTTGCGCCGAGAAGTTTTTCTATCTCCTGTACGACGCCAGCGTTTCTTGCGACACCGCCGGTCATCATGTAAGGCGCGGTGCCGCGGACGCGGCGGACCATGGATGCGGTGCGCGAGGCGACCGACTTGTTCAGCGCGTGGATGATGTCGCTGGTCTGCGCGTTGCTGGCGATGAGGGACACGACCTCCGATTCCGCAAATACTGTGCAGGTGGACGTGATCGTCAGATCCTTTTTCCACTTCAGGCCAAGATAGCTCATCTCGTCCATGGAGAGTTCCAGCGTGCCGGCCATCATCTCCAGGAACCGGCCGGTCCCCGCCGCGCATTTGTCATTCATGACGAAACCGGATACCTCGCCGGATTCGTCAAGCGTGATGACTTTACTGTCCTGGCCGCCGATGTCGATGATGGTGCGCGCCGCCGGGCTGCCAGAATGCGCGCCCTTTGCGTGGCAGGTGATTTCCGTGAGGCTTTTGTCAGCAGCGTGGATGAACTCCCGGCCGTAACCGGTGGCCACGATGCAGGAGAAGCTGCCGCCTGATGGCCCCAGTTGTTCCTTCAGCTCTTTCAGCGCTCTGTCCGCCGCGTCTGCGGCCTTCGCGCCCGTCCGCAGGATCACGGAGGCAAGAACCCGGCCGTCTCTGTCGATGGCCACTGCATTCGTTGTCGTTGAGCCGGAGTCCAGGCCGACGTAGATATTTGCGCCTCCTTTTTGTTCCGTCTCCGTCAAAATCTGCTCCTTTTTCCCCCGCATGTCTTCCTCATCCTTCCTGCTGCTGCCCCCGTGGCTCTGCATACTCTCGGCCAGTGCCGCAAGCCGCGTCGAGAGCTGTCCCGAGGCCTGTGACGTGTAATCCGACTCGATCTTCACGACCGGCAGCGCCGTCTCTTTCTGCAGATCCGCGTACTCAAAGCTGAAATAATCGCAGAATTTCACGGTGTGATAGACGATGCCCTGTATCCCGTCCGATTCCAGGAGCTCTCTCCTCTCACCGGTGTCTTCCATGCGGGGACAGGGCATCTGCGTGAGAAGCGCTTTCGCGTACGCCGTGAGGATCTCTTCATCCGCCTTTTTTGCAAGACCGTCCGGCGGAGACGGAAGCGGCCGCAGGCCGCCGCATGTGAGATCCACGGCCGGAAACGGCATCTCCCTGCGGATCTTTTCAAGAAGTTCATCCGAAACCCTTGCGCCGAGCACCACAATCCGCTTCTGACTGTTCTTTCTCTGATTCTCCCACGCGTCCGCCGTCATCTTCCAGAGGCCGATAAGCTTCTCCGCACAGAGCTCCCTTCCCGTGCGCGAGGAAAGTGCCTGAGCCAGAGACTGCAGCTGTCCCGTAAAGCGCCTGATGGCTGCGGGGGAAGTGGTGTGTGGAAGGTCGAGCACTTTCCGGAAAGAAAAAGCGCTGTCCGGCAGGCAGCCGTTCACCCGGCGCACACCGTCGCAGCAGTTCGTGAATACCGCCGCACACCGGCTCCCCGGGTGCTCCCGGTTCCACTCGTTCACATCCATGAGAAGACATTTTGCGTGCGTGCAGACAGAGCTGTGAATAAGCGCATCCGCCTCTAAAGAATCAGACACCTCCCGGTTGGGCATGCGGATCTGTTCGCCGAACGCCTCGATCAGCTCGACAGGCGTATACTTGCAGAAATACGTTATCATGCGATGTCTCCTGCTCCTTCCAGCTGTTCCACGAATGCGTCCGCTCTTGTCACGATCTGCCCGGCGCCGCCGTTTGTGCGGTCAGCGCCGTCGCCGTCAAGGATCAGCGTCGGGAAGCCGTTCTCCTCAAAGACACGCTTTGCCTCCACGGCAAGCCCCTGTGTCTGCCTGCATCCCCACTGCGCGAAGATCACGATCCCGTCAGCCTCCATCTGCTGCGCCACAGCAAGCGCAGCCGCGATCCGGCGGCTTCCCGGTCCGTTAAATGAATCCTCCACGAGGCGTCTGGCCATCGACTCATACGGCCTGTCCGGGTCCATCGGTGTCAGGCCGCTGAACGCCAGGTCGGAGGCAACAATCTCAACTCTGTCGTTGTCCGCCCCCTGGAAGATGTTCATCAAAGAATCCTGCCAGTTCGGAAGCGTGTGCATCCAGACGATTTTTTTCCGGCTTCCGATGCCCGGTGCATTTTTCACGTCCGAGAGCAGGCGTCTTGTGAATCCAAGGGACTCGGTACTTCCCAGATACACATGCTGATTGATGTCGCACAAAAGTTCCGGTGTGAATGTCTCCGGCAGATGAACCGCCGGCCGCAGCCGCATATACTCCCGGAAATCTTCCTGCGCCTCACAGCTGCGCCAGACCGCTTCTTTTAACCGTGCGGGGTCCATCTTTCTTCCCGACACTTCTTCCAGCGTCTTTTCCATATCGCGCAGCTGCTGCTCCACATACAGCACCGCGTCCTTTCCTGTGTCATAGGGCACGTCGATCTGAACCCTCGGCACTTTCCAGATCTGAGCAAGCCTGGCAAATGTAAGCTGATTGGCATCACAGGCAAGCGTAGTGCTGGCGACGATCATCGGTTTTTTCAGCATGCCGCTTTCCGCCGCTCCAAGCAGCGCCCGGTGATACGAGCAATACGTGTCAGAGGCGCCGCATTCCTGCGCGCAGGCTAGAAGCGGCTGCTCACAGGCCGTGCAGACCAGGTATGCCGACAGCCCCTCCGGCACCATCGCCGGAATCCCCATGGCGTGAAAGATCTCACAGGGCATGAAAATGTTGACGACCGCGCTCTCCGACGGGTCTGCGAGCAGATCCGCCATGAGACCGGCTGTCACCCCCTGAAGATACTCCCGGGAAGCTGCCCGCTTCTCTGACGGATGGTTTCCGGCCTGCCAGCTGATCACCCGGTAGGTGCGCGAAAGAATCGAGGCGGCCAGCTCCGGCTTTCTGAGAGCCAGATTGCCGACAGCCCCTCCGAATTTTTCTATGATATGGTTCAAGCCTCAGGAATCCTTTCTTGATCATTTGCAATCACTTGCCCAGCCCGACCTGTTTGCTCAGACATTGCCGGGATATACGTACTTCAGATATTCACCTGCCACATGCGCAAGGTGATACACACTCTGCACCGGGGTGGCCGGTATATCGCAGCGGTAGCGCGGGAAATAGCGGGTGACGTGAAGCGGAAGCTCCGGACTTATTCCGGCAAGCCAGGCCGCCTCGCGCCGCATCCATTCGTCCGTGTCGTTCACGCCGGGGATCACCAGAGTCGTCACCTCCACGTGGCACGAAGCCGCGGCGAGCCGGATGCTATCCTTCACCGTCTCAAGGTTTCCTCCAAGTTTTTCCCGGTAAAACGTACCGTCGCCCTTCAGGTCGATGTTCATCGCATCCGTGTACGGAAGTACGGCTTCCATGACCTCCCGGGAGACGCATCCATTCGTCACGATGACGACTTTTTTCTGCGGCCGCACGAGGCGCGCAGTTCCGATGATATATTCGTACGAGATCAGCGGCTCATTGTAAGTAAAGGCAATACCGATGTCATCTTCTCTTTCCAGTGCGATGTCGGCCAGCTCCCGCTCCGTGAGCCTCCGGCAGTGCGGCAGGATCTGCCGTCGGGAGGCCTGCGATATTGTGTAATTCTGACAGAACGGGCATGCGAGGTTGCATCCGAATGAACCGGCCGACAAGATCCGGCTGCCCGGAAAAAAGCGCCGCAACGGCTTCTTCTCAATCGGATCTGATGCGAGCGCTGTCAGATACGGATAATTTGCACACACATTCTGACCGCGCTGATTCTTCCGCGCCCCGCAGAAACCACAGCTTCCCTCCTGTATCCGGCAGTGTCTCGGGCAGACGCCGCAGACAATCTCGCTAATCGCATCAGACTTCATGCCGCACGACCTCAAAACGCTGCAGGCAGATTCTGTCTTCCTCCGGGTCCAGCCCCGCCTTGCGGCAGGCGATCCGAATCTGCTGCTCCACCGTGTCCACGCCTTCAAGCCGCGGAAGCAGAAGCCCCCGCTTTGTTCCCTTACTGCAGATCACGCCGTAGCGCTGCGGATCAAGATACGACGCATCCGCCACTGCCTCCGGCTGTTTCAGCACGTCGACAGAAATCACGAGGAAGGGGAGCTCCTCCTCCCGCACCGCCTCAAAGCGCGGATCTCGGGACGCGGCGGAGACGGCATTCTGAATAATCTCCTCTGCGATGCAGCTTTGCGCCGGACGGATGGTCCCGATGCAGCCCCGCAGCTGCCCGTCCTCATGGAGAGAGACAAAAACACCGGCCTGCCTGTCCGTCAGTTCCCGCGGAAGGCTTTCCGGAAGAGACAGCACACGTCTTTCTTTCACCCAGGATTCCACCGCTTGTCTGGCAAGACTCACATATGCGTCCTCCCGACCGGCATTTTCCAAGACCTCTTTTTTCTCTTCTCCCTCGAATCTCTCCAGGAAATTTCTCTCCGGATCTCCGCCGAGCGCCTTATATGTCACAACGCCGTATCCGACCCCGAAAGGCGCCTCGTGCGAGAGCACATCCGGCTTCACCGCCGTCTGGTCCAGCGCCCCGGCCATGATGACAAATGCCCGGTGTCCGCACTCCATCGACTTCTCAAGAAAGCTCTCCGGATATGCGAACAGATTTCCAAAGTGCCCGCTGCCCAGGTCCTCCATGATGCGTCTGTCGTACTCCGGCCCCTCTTCCCTGTACCCGTACGGCCCGGAAGCCTTCTGGCAGTGCGACAGATCGCCGGACGCCAGGAAGAGAACACGTCGCCCCGTGATCTCCGCCGCCTCCCGGATCATCTGTCCGAGGCGGTAGTGCTCGCGAAGAGAAAGCCCCGAGAGGCCGATGCGGACCAGCTTGAAATCCGGATACGCCTGCCGGATGAAATACAGCGGCACCATCGTACCGTGGTCGAGCTCCGGCTCCCGGTCATAATCAGTCCCTGCCGGAAACTGTTCCTTTTCACACAGCCCCGCGAGCGTCCCGACAAAATCCGTGTCGTATTCCACATGCAATTTCACGCCGGGCGCCCGGAATCTCACGAAGTCCCCGTCCGCGCTGCGCCCGCCGGAGATATTGAAATAATCCCGGTACATAAGCGCGTGCGGGGATGCCACGACAATCGTCTCCGGCGCCAGGTCATGGACAAAGCCCGCAGCCTTCCGGTATGATTCTTCCGTCGCCTGCATGCAGTCGGCATCACGGTACCCGATTTCCGGGACGGCTGCCGGCGGATGCGGCATGACAAGTGCTCCCACAATCATACAGATCACCTCGGTCAGAATATATATTTCACCAGCTCGCAGTTTCTGATTCCAAACGACGCATATTCTTCATTGGTCATATCGTGAAAGTAACTGTTGACGACGCGCGCGATGCCGTTGTGGGCGACAAGCAGAACCGTCCTGTCATCCGGCTGCCGCTTGAGTTCGTCAAGCAGCGTGTATACGCGCTGGGCGAGGCGCAGCATGGACTCGCCGCCTCCATACGAATCGGCAAAATGCCTCTTCGACTCCTTAAACGCCACTCCGTCTCTTGCCGTGCCTTCCCATTTGCCGAAGTTCTGCTCCGTGAGGCGCTTCTCCGCACTTGCGGGAATGCCGGTGGCGTCCGCGATAATGCGCGCCGTGTCCGCCGCCCTGGAAAGAGGCGAGTACAGAATCGCATCGATGTGAATGCCGCTGTCCTTTATCTGCCCGGCAAGCGCCGCCGCCTGCGCGCGGCCCTTGTCCGTCAGCGGACTGTCCGTTGATCCGCAGATCTTGTTCTCCACATTCCAGACCGTCTGCCCGTGGCGGGTAAAATAGATCTCCTTCATTCTCGTATCCTCCGCGTATATTTTAACACGGCCGGGATTTTTACAGCGCGAAATGATAGAATAAACAAAAGTTTACTTAATAAGGGGAATCTGAAGTTTGAAACGGACCATGCAACTTGCTGCCGCCGCAGTGGCGGCGCTCCTTCTTCTGTCCGGATGCGGGACCTCCGGACTTTCTGCCGCCTCTGTCACCGGCACGTCCGTACCGGAAAGCTGGACCGGGGACGACAAGGACGGCGTCTGTGCCTATCTTGAGAGCTACAACCATCTGCCGGGAAACTACATGACGAAAAAAGAAGCCAGAAAGTACGGATGGGAAGGCGGCGCGCTGCACCTCACCGTACCGGGCAGGTGTATCGGAGGCGATGCCTTCGGAAACTACGAGGGCAGACTGCCGGAATATAAAGACTATAAGGAGTGTGACATTGACACGCTTGCGTCCGATACCCGGGGCGGTAAACGCATCGTCTATTCCGTCGATGAAGAGGATCTGGACATCTGGTACACCGCTGATCATTACGAGAGCTTCAACCTGCTGTACGGAGACGGACTATGAATCATACGCGAGTAATTCCGATTGATGCCGCGGCGTTCACCTCCCGCGATGCGGCGCTTCTCTGGTTCCGGGAGAATCTGTCGCTGCCGGCAGCCGGTGCGTCAAACCTGGACGCTCTCTATGATACCCTGACCGAAGTAAACGAAGATGTAACGTTTACGGCAGGCAGAAACACCGTATCCCTGCTCGTGACTTCCCCCTCCGCCTGGACACTTCTTGAGATTCTGACCCGCGCTGCAGATGAAAATCCGCATATACATTTTCTCTTCCGGTAAGTGTGAAAGCATGTCATCAGCAGATTGAAAAAGGCTGCCGCGTCAGATGACACGGCAGCCCTGTTGAATCATGCTTTTTCCCGGATTATCTTGTGATCACTTCACACGGAATATTCAGAATCTCCGCCACCTTCTGAATCGTCCCGATGTGGCGGCCGATGGCAGCCGCCATGTGATGAGTCGGACCAGCCTCGCTCCAGCGGTTCACGAACTCGCGGGCACCGCAGGAGAATTTCGTTCTCATATTGGTATCGCCGAATGTGAAGATCGGCCCCGGCTGGTTCACGCCTTCCGCCGCTACGAACTTGAAGTGGCCGTCCTTGTCCTGTGTGATGGCAAGATATGTGACGTCCCCTGTCGGCGGATAGAACTGCGTGAGATACCCGCCGCCGGCCTTGCCGTGGAAGACCGGAACGATCTTCATGGTCGGCTTGCGCGCCGTCGAGATCGCTGCATCGCCGGAGCCGGAATGGCCGATAATGCAGATATCTTCGTTAAAGTCAATGGAATACATCTCGGAGAGCTGGCCGGTTCCCGCGATCGTCTTCAAAATGCTCATCGCCATGGCAACCTTTATGTCGCCCTCGACCGCACAGGCCGTTCCCTGCTTGATCAGCATGGAGAATGCCGGAATCAGCATCGAGTCGAGCTTCCCGGCAACCCCTCTGGCGAAGCCGTCGTAGTGGGAGGCGATCAAACCGATTTTCTCAGTTTTCACCCATCTCTCAAAGGCGACGACGTAACGCGCCATATCCCACACCTTATCGATAGTTCCGCCGCCTTCGATATCGAAGGTGTCCAGGATGTCCTGCGCCTTGGCGCGGATCGCGCCTTCATCCGTGATGTCATCGGCGATGCACCACATCTTCTCCCAGTCAAACTGCTTCGTGTACACGAACATGCGGTTGTAGAGATTGGTCTCGTCGATGTACAGGTCCA
>DGVL01000099.1:0-33297 GCA_002394965.1 Lachnospira sp. UBA4285 | reverse complement strand
GGTCCATCATGCCCGGGTACGGTCTTCCGATCTGAGCCAGGTTGGTATCGCGGAATCTCCTTCTGACCTGGGCCGCGCGGCACCAGTCATCAATTTCGCTCTGAACCTGCGGATCGCCGCCCTCGACCACGCCCGTGATCATGGCATGGCGCTTTCCGGCTCTCTCAAGATCCGCCACGGCCTCGCCCGTAGCGCCGCATGCATACAATGTCCCGAGCCACGTCGGGATGTCTGTATTCGCGTAGTCCGGAGCTTTTTTCTTCTGGACATTTACGATGACAACCGGAACATCCAGATCTCTCACGGCCGGAAGCACATTGTACGAGGTCGCGTATGTGAGCATCTGCAGGAATACAAGATCGACGTCGGCAGCGCGGAACTTGTCGCCCGCTGCCATGGCCTGTTCCTTGGTCGTGACCATTCCCCCGTCGATCAGCTCCACGCTGTCCGGGATTGTCTTCTTGAATGCCGCATACTGTCCCTCAAATTCCGGGACAAGCTGCGGGAACTGCGGAAGATATGCTCCCAGAGCGATGGAGAACACACCTACTCTTGCCTTTGTGTCAACTAGCATCTTCTCAAGTTCTCCTTTTACTGGCCTGCTGTTACGCGGCAGACCGCAATTAAAAAACACCTGCTGTAATTATACCGCAGGTGCCTTTGACTGGCTACTGTAAATACTTACACAAGTCTGTTCGTATTTCCGACTTTTCCGGCGCCGCGGCAGGCTGTCCGTCTTCGCTGCGTCAGTCTGCCAGATGATGATGGACCGTCTCGCCTCCCGCAGACAGTGTGCCGAATGTATACCCTTTCTCTCTGAGCGTGTCTACGATCCTGGGGAGTGCGTCGATCGTGGATTCCTTGCCCTCGATGTTGTGCATAAGAACGACCGCCGTGTCCTTGTCTCCCACGCCCTGAATCACCATGTCGGCGATCTCATCCGCTGTGTATGGTGTCTCGTTGGCATCCCCCGAGCTGACGTTCCAGTCGTCATAGGTGAAACCATTGTCCGTCAGCCAGTTTGCGCACGCCGTCATCGTGAGACTCCCGAACTTCTGGTGGACGAGGTTACTTGATCCGCCAGGGAACCGGTACAGATAACTCGTGACGCCGGTCGCATCTCTCAGCGCCGCCTGCGCTTTGAGCGTCGAATCGGCGAAACCATCCAGTGAACTGTAGACATGGCTGTAGTCATGGTCATAGGAATGAAGCCCTATGACGTGACCTCTGTTCAGCGTCTCCACTGCCAGATCCGGGTACTGCTCTATGCGGATGCCGACATCAAAGAACGTCGCCTTCACGCCGCACGTGTCCAGCATGTCAAGAAGCGGTTCTGTGATCGTCGACGGACCGTCATCAAATGTCAGATAAACGACCTTTGTGCCGTCCCCGGAAGGTGCGGCCTGTGTCTGCTCTTCTGATGTCTGTACCTCTGCCTGTCCTGCATCGGGTGCAACGGTTTCCTCGATTCCCTCTGTGGCAGCGGTTTCAGTCTGCATATCCGTTTCCGGAGGCGTGGTCTCCCCCTCTGTCAGGGTTTCGGCCTCCACTGCCCCCGCAGTATTCTTCGCGCTGTCAGATGACGACGCCGGCTGTCCGCCACCCGCCGTGCGCTCCGGGACACGCTCCGACACATCCGGCATCTGTGCTTTCTGTTTTCCTGATGACACAGCACCGGAAACACCGGCAATCGTCCCGGTACACACCAGGAGAATTGCCGCCAGACCGAGAGCAATCAGCCGCTTTCTGCGCCTTTCTTTTCTCATCTGTTCCTGTTCTCTTCGTCTCTTTAAGAATTCTTCACTATGTCCGCTGCCCAACTGTCCCATTTTTCCCCTCCGTCAGGAAACGCGTGAGCACTTGTCATCTGGCATCTGGCTGATTCTGATGCTTTCTTTTTTTCTCTTCTGCCGCCGCGTTGTACGCCAGCTCGAAGTCCTGCCGGTTCTTCCAGGCGATTGTCTGCAGAACCAGACCGCTGAAGAAAGAGATCACTGAGGTCAGGATCGAGAAGCCGCACACAATCAGCGTCGGGAAGCGCCGCACCAGTCCCGTGGCGATGTAATCCGCAAAGACCGGGATCACGAACACCACGCCCAGGATCAGGAGCACCAGTCCCAGAATGCCGAAGAAGCGCATCGGCTTGTATGTGCGCAGAAGCCGGAAGATTGTTCCGATCACCTTCCGGCCGTCCGAAAACGTATTCAGCTTCGAGACGCTTCCCTCCGGCCTGTCCCGGTAGGGGATGACCACATTCTCCACCTGAAGATTCTTGTCCGCGGCGTGAATGCTCATCTCTGTCTCGATTTCAAAGCCTTTGGAGATCACCGGGAACGTCTTCACCATCTCATAGCTGAACGCCCGGTATCCCGTCATGATGTCCTTGATGTCCGTCCGGAACAGGTGATTGATCATACTGCGCACGATGGCATTGCCGAAGTTGTGGAACGGCCGCTTGTTCTCCTCAAAGTACGTGGACGAAAGCCTGTCACCCACAACCATGTCCGCATGGCGCTTCAGCACCGGCTCGACCAGCTTCGGCGCATATTCTGCCGGATACGTGTCGTCGCCGTCGGCCATCACGTATACGTTTGCGTCGATCTCCCGAAACATACGGCGCACCACATTGCCCTTGCCCTGCATGTACTCGTGGCGCACGATGGCGCCGGCATCCTGTGCGATCTGCGCCGTGCCGTCCGTCGAGTTATTGTCATATACATACACAGTCGCGTCCGGAAGTGCCTTCCGGAAGTCCGTGACGACCTTCCGGATTGTCCTGGCCTCGTTGTAACAGGGTATCAGTACTGCTATCGTATCCATGGTCCTTCTTCTTCCTTCAGCGTATTTCTCACAGTTTGGCAAGCGGTGTCCTGCCTTCCGGTGCCGGAAAAGCGGCGTCCAGTTCCGCAAGCACAGATGCCGGGATCCGCTCTGCCTCTGCCAGGTTGTCGCGTATATGGCGTTCCTGGCGGCTTGCGAAAAGCGCGCATATATCGCGGTTTCGCAGCGCAAAGGCCAGCATGAGCGCCGAGGGGCTGACCGAAAGCTCTTTGCAGAGCCTTCTGACGAGCGGAGTCCCGGCCACGACCTGTCTTGTGTCAAGCTGAGACGATCCCAGCGTGGAGTACGACATCGGAAGCACCCCCTTTGCCTTCAGCCACGGCAGCAGATCATACTCTATTCCACGCGTCCCCAGGTTGTACATGATCTGGTCCGCGGCGCACCGGTTCCCGCCCTCGCAGGCGAACAGGTCCTCCATGTCTTTTACGTCAAAATTCGAGACGCCCCACCGCAGGATCAGGCCTTCTCTCACCGCCTGCTCCATGCTCTCGATGACGAATGGCAGATCCGCCTTCTCTCTCCAGTGAAGAAGATACAGGTCGAAGTGATCCGTCCCGGTCCTGCGCAGGGACTCCGTCAGGCTTTTGCGGAAAAGCCCCGGCACAGCGTTGTCCGGCAGAATCTTGTCCACAAGATACACGCGGTCCCTGCCGGTGCGCCTCAGGATTCTTCCAGCCGCCTCCTCGCAGCGGCCATTCCCGTACATCTCCGCGCAGTCAATCATGCTCACAAGGCCATCCGCAATGACGGACACATACGCGTCCTCTGCCTCCGGGCAGCCATTCCAGAACACGGTGGTTCCGAGGCCGTAAAGAGGGTACGCCGCGCCCTGTATTGTAACATGGGAATATAAACTCAAGCGATGTCCTCCTTGAAAGCGAATATTACCGTATCATTATAAGCTGATCCGCGTATTTCCGGCAACCAGAGCTTCGACAGTCATGAAAAAATATTATGTCTTGCGCGCGAAATGTGCTATCCTTTATAAGTCGGATTTTAAAAATCTTTATCACATATCAGGAAAACTATATTGTATGAATAAGCTCAAGAACAACAACGCTGCTAGAATTCTTCTCTCCGCCGGTATCGTCGCTATTCTTGTCTTCGCAACCTGGGAACTGTTCGGGCCGCAGCTGCCGGAACTCATCCGGATGCTCAGAGATGACCAGGAAGAAGAGATCGTCGATTACCTTTCCTCGCAGGGACAGTGGCGCGGGCTTCTTTCCATGTTCTTTCTGTCCATCATACAGGTGATCAGTGTTGTGATTCCGGGCATCATCATCCAGTTCATCGGAGGCATGCTCTATTCATGGTGGAAAGCATTCCTCATGTGCTACCTCGGATTCGTGTTCGCAAATGTCCTGGTATTCACATTCGCCCGCACATTCCGCAGGACCGTCAGGGCGGATAAGAAGAAGACCGGATGGATCATCTCCACCGTGAACAAATATGACCCGGCGTTCGTCTTTGCCCTCGCCTGCCTGGTTCCCGGCATTCCCAACGGCGTCATCCCGTACTTCGCCGCAGCAGCGAACCTGCGCACCCGCGAATACGCCGCGTCCGTTGCCATGTCAAGCTGGATACAGATCCTCTCCAACTGCGTCGCGGGACATTTCCTGATGCAGGGTCAGGTCGGATACATGGTCCTCTCTTTCGTGGCGCAGATCGCCATCATTATCTTCTGCGGCATGAACCGCAAAAAGATCCTCGACCGCTTCGGCCGTCCGGACCCGAAGGCACAGATCAAAAAGACAGGCTCCAGCGCTAAGTGACGCATCGGGCCTGTCTTTTTTAATCACGCTGTCATCTTCTTCTCCGCCGCCTTCATGCTGCGCGTGATTTTCGGCTGGCGGTACAGATAGTACCCGGCGACAAATGCGGAAATCAGGCACCAGCTGATCGGATAGCAGGATATCACCTGCTGCAGCGTGCCGCCCGGCACGATCCATTTTATCCAGATGATCCGGTACACGAACACCCCCAGCAGATTCGCCACGGTGGAGACCATGACATAATTCTCGGCGCGAAGCGTCGCGGAGAGAATCTCCGATATGGAGAATGTCCAGTAAAAAGGTGCCATATACAGGGAGATCTGAACCCCGAGCCGGATGACCTCGTCATTGCTCGTGAAGAACCGCAGCAGAACAGGGGCCCCGAGTATAAAAAGAGCTCCCATCGCGATTCCCGAGGAAATCTCCATGGCCAGAACCTCGCGCACCGCCCTGCGCACTCTGTCCGGCAGCATCGCGCCGTAATTCTGCCCGACAAATGTTGTCACCGAGATCGAGAAAGCCTGATTGATCATCCACCACAGCGCGTCGATACGCCCGTAGGCAGTCCAGGCGGCCATGGTCGAAACGCCCATGTGGTTGATCGCCGTCTGAACGATCATATTGGAGACAGAAAACATACTCCCGGCGATGGCCGTCGGGAGGCCGATCTTCAGGATCTTCCCGAGTGTCGCGGCGCGAATGTGAAGCTTTGAGAAGGACAGTTTCATCCCGGTGGTCTTCTTCATGAGGATCCAGGTCACGACGGCCGCGGAGGCGGCCTGCGAGATGTCCGTGGCGACAGCCGCGCCGAGAACTCCGAGATGCAGCGTCACGACGAAGAACAGATCCAGGACGATATTCATGCCGCAGCAGGCCATGAGGATGTACAGCGGTCTCCTGGAGTCACCGATCGCGCGCAGGATTCCGGAGCCGATATTGTAAATCAGCGTGAATACAAGTCCCGCCATGAGGACACGGACATAGACCGCCGAAGAATCCATGAGGGAGTCCGGCGTGTCAAGAAGCCGCAGAAACGGACGGCAGAAAAGCACCCCCGCCACACTCAGGGCCAGACCGCCGATGAGCGCGGCGGTGTAGGCGGTGTGCAGCGCATCATCCAGTGACCGGGCATCCCCCGCGCCGAAATACTGGGCGATGATGACGGTAGCACCGGTCGCGAGTCCCATGAAGAACCCAAATACAAAATTCAGGATCTGGCCGGAAGAGCCTCCTACCGATGCGAGTGCCTGCTCGCCGGCGAACTTTCCGACGACAGACGCGTCGACGGTGTTGTAGAGCGTCTGGAAAAAAGCCCCCAGCAGAATCGGAAAGAAAAAGATCAGAATCTGCTTCCAGATCACACCTGTGGTGATTTCGTTGGTTTTCTGCGTATTCATGACATACCTCGGCACAATAAAAGGGCGCCCATTTAAAAAGGCGCCAACTCTATCTGTAATTCATATTGGGAGATTCAGGCGGTAATGTCAAGAAAATTTTCCAGCATTCCTTTCCCTTCCGGTGTCATGATCGACTCGGGATGAAACTGCAGGCCGAACACCGGATACTGCCTGTGCGCGACGGCCATGATCTCCCCGTCGTCTGCGCGCGCTGTTATCTTCAGCACCTCCGGTAGGCTCTTCTCCTCCGCAGCCAGCGAATGATACCGCGCGACCTTCACCGTCTCCGGGAGATTTTTGAAAACCGGGCACGACAGATCCAGCTTCGTCTCGGACTGCTTGCCGTGCATCAGGTGCTTCGCGTACGTCACGACACCGCCAAACGCCTCCACGATTGCCTGTTCTCCGAGGCACACGCCGAGGATCGGAATACTGCCGGACAGCTTCTTCACGACCTCCTCGCACACTCCCGCGTCAGCGGGACGGCCGGGTCCCGGAGAGAGAATGATGCCGGAAGGGGACATCGCACGGATCTGCTCCGGGCTGAGGCTGTCGTTGCGCACCACGCGGATGTCCGGGCACATCTCCCCGATCATCTGATACAGGTTGTAGGAAAAACTGTCATAGTTGTCAATCAGCAGAAGCATCACCGGCCTCCTTCAGCGCCGTCACAACCGCCCGCGCCTTGTTCATGCATTCATTCCACTCGTTTTCCGGAATGCTGTCCGCCACGATCCCGGCGCCGCTGCGGATGAATACTTTTCCGTTCTTGCGGTACGCGAGCCGGATTGCG
This sequence comes from Lachnospira sp. UBA4285, assembly GCA_002394965.1. GTDB lineage: Bacteria > Bacillota > Clostridia > Lachnospirales > Lachnospiraceae > UBA4285. Next base: position 26,494 of record DGVL01000099.1, on the reverse strand, counting down.
ATGCACATGTCCGCATTGCCCGAGAAATCAATGTACCCGATGGCACCGCCGTAGATCCCGCGCTTGTTGTTCTCCAGATCATTGATGAGCTGGCATGCGCGCAGCTTTGGCGCTCCGGAAAGAGTTCCCGCCGGCAGTACCGCATTGATAACGTCGAGCGGCCCATATTCCGGCCGGATCAGACCGCGGACCGTGGAGCCGATGTGCATGACATGTGAATACCGCTGGATCTCATGGTACCGCTCGACCTTCACCGAGCCGAACTGGCTGACTCTCCCGATATCATTGCGCCCCAGATCCACAAGCATGTTGTGTTCCGCAAGTTCCTTCGGATCGGCCAGAAGTTCCTCTTCGAGCCGCTCATCCTCCGCGGGCGTCTTCCCGCGCGGTCTTGTGCCCGCCAGCGGAAAGGTGTGGAGCACGCCGTCCTCCAGCTTCACGAGCGTCTCCGGCGACGCTCCGGCCGTCTCCACATCCGTCCCCGAAAAGTAGAACATGTACGGCGACGGATTGAGTGTGCGCAGAACCCGGTACGTGTCCAGCAGACTTCCGGAGAAGTCCGCCTCCAGGCGGTTGGAGAGCACAATCTGAAAGATATCCCCCTCGTGAATGTACGTCTTCGCTCTCCCGACCATGCGGCAGTACGCCTCTTTTGAGAAGAGCGGGCGGATGTCCGAGAGCAGCTTTCCCGGCTCATCCTTCGCGCAGGCTCCGCTTTTAAGCAGCCGCTCCATCTCATCGATCGTCCTCACCGCGCGGTTGTACTCCGTCTTCGCCTCGTCCAGCCGCACATTGGCGATGAGATAGATCTTCTGCCGGAAGTTGTCAAAGCAGATGACCTTGTCAAACAGCATCAGGTCCACGTCGTTGAAATCTTCCGTGTCCTCTGCGTCAAGCCGCAGCGATGGCTCCGCATACTGCATATAGTCATAGGAGAAGTATCCGACAAGCCCGCCGGAAAACGGCGGCAGTCCGGGCACCTTCGGCGAACGGTACTGCGCGAGGATCCGGTTGATGTATTCGCCCGGATCGCGCGTGTCAAACGCAAGATCACCGACCTGCATATGGCCGGCCCGGCAGGAGATCTGCAGCTTCGGGTCATAGCCCAGGAATGTGTAGCGGCCCCATTTTTCCTTGTGAAAAGCCGACTCCAGCAGATAGACATGCCGCGACACGCTCTTCAGTTTCCGCAGCGCCGTGATCGGCGTGATAAAGTCCGAAAAGATCTCGCGGCACACCGGCATGCAGGTGTAAGCGCCGCTGTCGCGGACTTTCAGCACTTCTTCAAGTGTGGGAGTGATCAATTGGTTCCCTCTCTTTCCTTCCTGACATTCAAAGTGCGTGAACTGCATCCGCCATGGACTTCACATACTCTCTTACCGGTTCGGCCGCATCCTTCCCGTACTTCGCGATCAGGCGCATGATGGCAGAGCCTACGATGGCGCCGTCAGACACCCGCGCCATAGCCTCCGCCTGCGCGGGGGATGCTATGCCAAATCCCACGGCACACGGGATATCCGATGCCTGGCGGACAAGAGAAATCATCGCGCCGATATCGGTCGTGATGGCATCTCTCGTGCCGGTGACGCCAAGAGACGACACCAGATACAGGAATCCTCTGGCCTCCCGGGCGATCATGGCGATGCGCTGCTCGGAAGTCGGCGCGATCATGGAAATCAGGTCGATGCCATGCTTTTTAAAGGGCATGTCAAATTCCTCTTTCTCCTCGTACGGAACGTCCGGCAGAATCACGCCCTGCACACCTGCCCGCGCAGCCTCTTCTGCAAATCTCTCCGTTCCGTAGTGATAGATCACATTGGCGTAGGTCATGTAGACCAGCGGCACCTGGATGCCGTCATCCCGCAGCTTCTTCGTCAGGACGAACACTCTGTCTGTCGTGGTGCCGGCCTCAAGCGCCCTGAGATCGGCCTCCATGATCACCGGGCCTTCCGCCGTCGGATCGGAGAACGGGATTCCGAGCTCGATCATATCGGCTCCACCTTCAACAGCGGCGCGGACAATTCTCTCCGTTGACGCGAGGTCGGGATCTCCCACCGTGATAAATGCAATAAATGCCTTTCTGTCTTTAAATGCGTCCGAAATCTTAATCATGGATATCCTCCCCTCTGTACCGCGCTATAGCCGCACAGTCCTTGTCGCCTCTCCCGGAAATCGTAACGATGATGATCTGGTCCCGGCTCATAGTGGGAGCCAGCTTCATGGCATATGCGACGGCGTGCGCACTCTCGATGGCCGGGATGATTCCCTCTTCTCTCGAGAGATACTCAAAGGCGTTCACCGCCTCATCATCGGTGATCCCGACGTACTGCGCACGGCCGATGTCGTGCAGATATGCGTGTTCCGGCCCGACGCCCGGATAGTCAAGCCCCGCGGAGATCGAATAGACCGGCGCGATCTGGCCGTACTTGTCCTGACAGAAGTAGGACTTCATCCCGTGGAAGATACCAAGGCTTCCGGTATTAATCGTCGCCGCCGTCTTGTCCGTGTCAATGCCTCTTCCGGCGGCCTCACAGCCGATGAGTTTTACACTCTTGTCCGGAATAAAATGGTAGAAAGAGCCGATCGCGTTGGATCCTCCGCCCACGCACGCAAGCACCGCGTCCGGAAGTTTTCCTTCTGCTTCCAGTATCTGCTGTCTGGCTTCTCTTGAAATCACACTCTGAAAGTCGCGCACGATCGTCGGGAACGGGTGCGGGCCCATGCAGGAACCGAGGCAGTAATGTGTGTCGGCGATCCGGCTCGTCCACTCCCGCATCGCCTGGGACACGGCATCCTTGAGCGTCCCGGTCCCGGAGTCGACCTCCTGCACGTCCGCCCCCAGAAGCCGCATCTTGTAGACATTGAGTGCCTGCCGCTCCATGTCCACCTTGCCCATGAAGACAACACACTTCATCCCCATGAGCGCGGCAACCGTCGCCGTTGCGACGCCATGCTGGCCGGCCCCGGTCTCGGCGATGAGCCTGGTCTTGCCCATCTTTCTGGCGAGAAGTGCCTGCCCGAGACAGTTGTTGATCTTGTGCGCTCCGGTGTGGTTGAGATCCTCGCGCTTGAGATAGATCTTTGCGCCGCCAAGGTCCCGGCTCAGTTTCTGCGCATAGTACAGTCTCGAGGGGCGCCCCGCGTAGTTGTCGAGCAGATCCTTGAGTTCTGCGTTAAACTTCGGATCGTCCTTGTAGCGGTTGTATGCATCTTCCAGTTCAATGACCGCGTTCATCAGCGTCTCCGGAATGTACTGTCCGCCGTGTACGCCGAATCTCCCTCTGGAATTTGAATTCATATCTCCTGCCTTTCCGGGCTGCCTTGCCGCCCTCACATACCTCAGAATCTTCTCTCTGTCCTTGTGTCCGTCCGTCTCCAGACGCGAACTCGCATCAACTCCCGACGCTCTGGTCAGACGGATGGCCTGCGCCACATTGTCCGGCCCGATGCCGCCGGCAAGTATAAATTCTCTTCGGATCCCCTTGAGCATCTCCCAGGGAAACGTCTCACCGGTTCCGCCGGCCCCCTTGTCAAGCAGAATGACATCTGCCGCGGACGCCTCGGCTGACCGCACATCTGCCTCTGACTCGATCCGGAACGCCTTGATGATCGTCAGCTTCCCGCCGGATCTCCTGCGGAGCTCCCGGATATAGGCATCGGTCTCCTTCCCGTGAAGCTGCACCGTGTTGATACCGGTCAATGCCGTTATCTGCAGAATGGCATCGATTGTCTCATCCACAAAGACCGCCACAGGGGTTATGGAGGCGCTGAGCGCCCTGCAGAGCACGGCGGCGTCGCGAGGATTTACATAGCGTCTTCTGCCGGGAGCGAAGATGAAACCGGCATAGTCGGGCATCGCTTCGTTGAGCGCCCGGATATCCTGCATCGTGCGGATCCCGCAGACCTTGACTTTTACACTCATAGGCTGCCTCGCAAAGTTTTAAGTGCCTGACGCCTGTCAGGGGCGCGCATGAGTGTCTCCCCGATCAGGATGCCGTTCACGCCGCATTCCCGCAGCATCTGCACATCCGCCGCGGTCTTTATTCCGCTCTCGGCGACAAAGAGGGTGCCCTCCGGCGCGAAGGCGCGAAGACGGCCACTGTTGCGGATGTCGACCGTGAAGTCTTTCAGATTGCGGTTGTTCACGCCGATCACCCGCGCGCCCGCCGCCACAGCCCGCTTCACTTCGCGTTCATCGTGTGCCTCGACGAGCGCGGAGAGGCCGAGCCTGTCGCACACCCGGATGTCATGTTCAAGCTCCTCGTCGGTTAAGATGGCACAGATGAGGAGCACGCAGGAGGCCCCGAGAAGTTTTGCCTCGTAGATCATATAAGAGTCCACCGTGAAATCCTTGCGAAGGCATGGAATACTGACAGCACCGGATATTTCCTGAAGATACCGGTCCTCACCGAGGAAGTACTTCGGCTCCGTGAGCACAGAGATCGCTGCGGCGCCCGCCTCTTCGTACTCCTTCGCGATGCGCAGATACGGGAAATCCGGGGCGATCAGCCCTTTTGACGGGCTGGCTTTTTTGCACTCGCAGATAAAGTGAATGCTGTCCCCGTCAGCTGTTCTGCCGGAGAGCGCCTTCTCAAAAGGAAACCCCGTGCTGGCATTCATCTGAAGAGCTTTGTCCCGTATCACGTCCTTCGGGACTTGTCTTTCTTTTTCCATCACCCGTATTCTCGCGTAACCGGCAAGCTGTTCAAGTATGTTCAAATCCACCGTCTCCTTATCTTCCGCGGGCTCACTCGTTTGAAACCCGGATGACATCTTCAAGCGTCTTCATCGCCTTTCCGGAGTCGATGAGCTCTGCGGAAAGCGCAATGCCGTCTGCCACGCTGTCTGCCTTTCCGCTGATGCAGAGTGCCGCGCCGGCATTCATCAGGACGATGTTCCGTCTCGTACCCTGCTGCTTTCCGGAGAGAATGTCTCTTGTAATCTGCGCGTTCTCCTGCGGTGTTCCGCCGACAATCTCGTCCTTGCTTCCGCGCTCCATTGAAAAGTCCTCCGGGCAGATGACCGATGTGCGGTAGAAACCGTCGCGGATCTCACAGACAGTGGTCGGTGCCGACGCCGAGATCTCGTCGAGCCGGTCCTGTCCGTACACGACCAATCCGCGCCTGACACCCAGAGACGTGAGGACCTTTGCGACAGGCTCGACCAGATACTCATCGTATACCCCGAGCAGGAACATCTCCGGCTTCGCCGGATTGGTGAGCGGCCCGAGAATGTTGAACACCGTGCGGAAACCAAGTTCTTTGCGGATCGGACCGACATATTTCATGGCGGCGTGATATTTCTGTGCAAACAGGAAACAGAAGCCTGTCTTCTCTAGCATCTCAAGTGCCTTGTCCGGATCCTGCCGGATATTGACGCCCAGCGCCTCCAGGCAGTCTGCTGTGCCGGAGAGAGAGGAAGCCGCCCGGTTTCCATGCTTGGCAACCCTGACACCGGCGGACGCGATCACCATGGCCGCTGTCGTGGAGATATTGAAGCTGTGCGCGTTGTCACCGCCCGTCCCGACAATCTCGAGAACCTCCATGCCCGGATGCGGGACTGGCGTTGCCAGGCTTCTCATCGCCTCGGCGCACCCGGAGATCTCATCGATCGTCTCAGCCCTCGCCGACTTCGTGGAGAGAGCCGCCAGGAATGCGGCATTCTGCGTCGGCGTGGTCTTTCCGTTCATGATCTCCAGCATCGTCTGCCTTGCCTCCTCATATGTGAGGTCTTCTTTGTTGACGATTTTGATGATGGCTTCTTTAATCATTTCTTCTATCTCCTCTGCTCATGTCTGTGCACGCACCCCGGCCGCCTCCTGAGCCTTCTGCAGATGCCCCGGATGCGCGGATGCAATAAAAAAATCGCCCCCGGCGAAGGCTTGTAAACAGCCTTCACCAGGGACGACTTGAAGATACAAATCGCGGTACCACCCTGATTCCCGAAGCATATACTCCAGGCTCTCCACAGGATACAAACATATCCCTGACTCATAACGGGAGTCCTCCGTCATCCAATACTCACCCATGCGGGTTTTCCAGATGCCCTCGGCAGTCCATTTGCAGGTACGCGTTCTGCCGGGCTCTCAGCCTCCCCGGCTCTCTGTAAGACCATTGCCTGTTTAATCTCTGCTTCAACGGTTTGCTTTATTAAATTGCCTGTATTTTAAACACACGACTGCGGTCCTGTCAAGCATTTCCTTTTTCTTTTTTGCGCAGTCCGCCCAGGATTTTCGGATAGCGGTTCAGGAATATCAGGAAACAGCACGTCGCCGCCGCCGCGTCCGCGACCGACTCCGCCAGATAGATGCCCGTCACGCCAAAGAATCCCGGGAGGATAAGAGCCAGGGGGACAAGCAGGAACACCTTGCGCAGCAGCGCAATGAAGAGCGAAATCTTCGGCTGATTCATCGCCAGGAACATGCACTGACATGACCTCTGCAGCCCGAAGATCAGGAATCCGCCGAGGAATACCGCCGCGTATTCTCTCACTTCCCCGATGAGCGAGACATCACTTGTAAAGATCCTGGCGAATACAGCCGGGAAGACGATGATGAGCACCGTGATGAGAAAATTAAAACTCGTCATCACCGCGAATACGATCCGTCCGCCCTCCTTGATCCGGCTGACATTCCCCCGGCCGTAATTATACGAGATGACAGGGCTCACGCCGGCTGTGAAGCCCTGCAGCGGCGTGGAGATGATCGTCATGCAGCTTTGCAGGATAGTCAGCGTACTGACATAAATGTCCCCGAACGCCGCAAGTCCCGCATTCATGACGAATCCGATCAGACTCTCCGTCGAGCCCATGACAAAAGGGGAGACACCGAGCGCCAGTATCCGCCGGATGATCTGACCGTCCGGTCTGAGCGTCATGCGGTTCACGGAGAGCATTGCGTCCTCAGACAGAAGTACTTTCAGAATCCAAACCGAACTCACGCCCTGCGAGATGGCCGTCGCGATGGCGGCGCCCTTCACGCCCATACCGAAGGCAAAGATAAAAAGCGGATCCAGCGCAATATTGATGCCTGCGCCGATCAGGACCGAGATCATGGCATCTTTCGGATGTCCCTGGGTCGTCAGGAACGGATTGAGTCCGATGGTGATCATCACGAACATCGTGCCGGTCATGTACCACGCGAGATAGCTGTGAGCATAGGGGAGCGTGGCGTCAGACGCTCCGATGAGCCGCAGAATCGGATCCATGAACGCATATACCACCGCCATCAGAAGGACACCGAAGACAAGCAGCAGCGTAATACCGTTGCCGAGCATCTTTTCCGCCCGCTTCCGGTCTCCTTTCCCCAGTTCGATCGCCGCGAGCGGAGAGGCCCCGCCGCCGGTGAACTGAGCGAAGGCGGATACGATCAGTATTACAGAGTTACAGACTCCCACTCCCGCAAGTGCCTGGGTTCCCACCTCCGGGATGTGCCCGATGAAGATCCGGTCCACAATCCCATACAACAAGTTCACGAACTGCGCCGCTATGGTCGGCAGCGACATCGTAACAATCAGCGGCAGCATCTTTGCCGTGCCAAAATCAAGATCCTTTTTCACGCGAACTCCCCTGAGCATGTATGCTCCTGTTGCTGACTTAACTGTACCATATTTTGCGCCTGCCTACCAAGCCGCTTCCAGAGTCCCCGCTCCTTCTTCGCGCAGGAAGCATTTTTTACAAAAAGATAATTATACCTGACATGTATGCATGTGATATGCTAGAGCGTACTGATTACGAGAACAGACAGGAGTCATGCACCCATGCTGCAGCTAAAAAACATCTGCAAGGAATATAAGACCGGCACCCTCGTCCAGAAGGCCCTGGACAACGTGTCTCTGAATCTTCGCGACAACGAATTTGTCGCCATCCTGGGGCCGTCCGGCTCCGGGAAAAGCACCCTGCTCAATATCATCGGAGGACTGGACAAGTATGACAGCGGCGACCTCATCATAGGCGGCATCTCGACAAAACAGTACAAAGACCGCGACTGGGACAGCTACCGCAATCACACCATCGGCTTCATCTTCCAGTCCTACAACCTGATCCCTCACCAGTCGATCCTGGCCAATGTGGAACTCGCCCTCACCATCTCCGGCATCTCCCGTGCCGAGCGCCGGGAGCGCGCCCGCGAGGCCCTCAGGAAAGTCGGCCTTGCAGATCAGATCGCCAAGAAACCGGGCCAGCTTTCCGGCGGACAGATGCAGCGCGTGGCGATTGCCAGAGCCCTTGTCAACAACCCGGCTATCCTGCTGGCTGACGAGCCGACCGGCGCTCTGGACACGGCGACGTCTGTTCAGGTCATGGATCTTCTGAAGGAAGTCGCCAGGGACCGTCTTGTCGTCATGGTGACCCACAACCCGGAACTGGCCCGCAGCTATGCCACCCGGATCGTAACCTTGAAGGACGGCGTCATCACCTCGGACACGGATCCTTTTACAGTGGATGAGACGAGTGTGGCGCCGCCGCAGCACAAGAACATGGGCAGAAGCTCCATGTCATTCCTGACCGCACTGTCTCTGTCCTTTAACAACCTGATGACCAAGAAGGCGCGGACGACACTTGTCTCCTTTGCCGGATCCATCGGCATCATCGGCATCGCGCTGATCCTTTCGCTCTCCAACGGCGTGAATATGTTCATCAAGAGCACCGAAGAGGAGACGCTGTCGGAGTATCCGCTTCAGATTCAGAGATCCTCTCTGGACCTTGCTTCCATGATGGCCGGAGGCGAATCTGCTTCCGCGGGCAGGTCTGACAGCTCTCAGGATGCGGCCATCGAACGGGACACCCTCGGGAAGATGCTCTCGCAGGTCTCAAAGAATGACCTCAAGTCCCTCAAAGAATGGCTGGACACCGGAACGACCGGCATAGACAGTCTCTCCCGCTCCATCGAATATTCCTACGACGTGTCTCCGCAGATCTTTCGTCTGGACGGTGATTCCGTCTATCAGGTGAACCCGAACCGGCTTCTGAACGGGACAGGCCTTGTCCCGTCCTCATCCCTGTACAGCTCTTCCTTTTCCACCAGTGTATTTTCCGCACTGCCCTCTGACAAGGATCTGTACAACAGCGCCTACGACGTGAAAGCCGGCAGGTGGCCGCAGAATTATAACGAGGCCGTCGTCGTGCTCTCCTCAGACGGTTTTATCTCGGACATGACACTCTACACACTGGGCGTGAAAGACTACAGCGCGCTGCAGGCGATTGTCGACAGTTTAAGCGATGGCACCGGGAATACGGTGTCAGAGAACACCGACGGCACTGCCTATTCCTATGATGAGCTCATGGGGCGTCAGTTCAGGCTCGTGAACAACTCCGATCTGTACACCTGGGACGAGTCGCTCGGCGTGTGGGCGGACCGCAGCAATGACGAGGACTATGTACGGCAGCTCGCCGAAGAGAGTGAGACCCTGACCGTCGTTGGCGTCGTACAGCCGGCAGCCGGATCGACTGTCAGCATGCTCGGGACGGGTATCGCCTACACGCCGGATCTCATCCGGCACGTGATGGAGAGCAACGCGCAGAGCGCACCGGTACTCGCACAGCTTGCCTCACCGGACACGAATATCTTCACCGGAGAAGCCTTCGGCGTCAACAATGAAAGTCTGGACCCTTCCGCCCTCTTCTCCGTTGACACGGACAGACTGTCGCAGGCCTTTGTATTCGACGCGGGAAAGCTGACATTTGATGCCGGGCAGCTGGACCTCTCTTCCCTGTCCTCCCAGATAAGTGCGCCGGATTTTAACGGGGCGGACCTTGAAGCGGCTCTGTCGCAGATTCAAATCGACACGTCCGGCATTGATCTGAAAAAGATCTTCACGGATGTTGCATCCGGGTATCTGGACAGTTCTTCATTTGACAATGGAGTGCAGGGATTTCTGCAGTCGGGCGAGGTGCAGCAGATCATCAGCCGCGACCTTGCCGACTTTGCCGGGAAGAATGCCGGAAGTCCCGCGGCGACAGATCTTGTGAACAGCATGTATCAGGAACTGATGGACGGATATGTGAAGCAGCTTGCATCGCAGAATAAATCCCTTCCGACAGGCCGTGATGAGCTGACCAATGGCTTTTCGCAGTATGCGTCCGGCGAGGCGGGACAGACGATCATCCGCCGCTACACCGCGCAGCTCGCATCGGATCTCACATTGACGCAGGAGCAGCAGAAACAGCTTCTCTCAGATGTGGCCGCAGCGTACCAGAACTACGCAAAATCAGGCGGATTCGCCAGTTCGTTCACCGCAGACTTTCAGCAGTATCTGCTCGGGCCACAGGGGCAGAAGATTCTCACGGATGATCTGAGGCAGATGGTGGATCTCACGGGCATTGAGAACCAGGTGGCGCAGATCCTTGGAGCGCAGCTCGGCTCATACATGCAGACGGTGACGCAGCAGATCGGTGCAGCGGTCTCCTCTTCCGTGAGTCAGGCCATGGAATCCATGGCACAGCAGATTCCGAACGCCTTTACATTTGACATGGATGCGTTTCAGTCGGCGATCTCGCTGAACATGGGGATGCAGGAGATGCAGCAGATCTTCAGCTCGATGCTCTCGGGGAACTCCTCCTCGTATGAGTCAAATCTCACGTTGCTTGGATTTGCGTCGGAGGACAGCCCCTCTGAGATAACCATCTATCCGGACGACTTTGACGCAAAGGCGCAGATCGAGGCCCTCCTTGACAGCTACAACCAGCAGATGAAGGATGCCGGGCATGACGACAGGACCATCACCTACACCGACATCGTCGGAACGATGATGAGCTCTGTCACGCGGATCATCAACGTGATCAGTTGGGTTCTCATAGCATTTGTCGCCATATCGCTTGTCGTGAGTTCAATCATGATCGGCGTCATCACGCACATCAGCGTGCTCGAGCGCAGAAAGGAGATCGGCATCCTGCGCGCCATCGGCGCGTCCAAGCGCAATGTCGGTCAGATCTTCAACGCGGAGACATTCATCACCGGGCTTCTGGCCGGGCTGATGGGAATCGGGATCGCGCTGCTGCTTCTCATCCCGACCAACGCCATCATCCTGCATATCGCCGGCAGACAGGATATCACCGCTTCGATGCCGCCGATGGCAGCCCTGTCGCTTATCCTTCTCAGTATCGCTCTTACCCTTCTGAGCGGCCTGTTCCCGGCGCGCAAAGCTTCCCGGTCCGATCCGGTGGAGGCGCTGCGGACTGAATAAGAGCTCAGCCCTGAAAAGCTGCGCAGCAAATTAAACCGGCTGACTTTCGAAACTAGTGCTTCGAAAGCCAGCCGGTTTTCTTACGTTTATTTTTCCGCCCCGAGCGCTTCGCATATCCTCTTATAGTGCAGGAAGCCGTCGCATTGTGCCAGACGGGTGATCTCCGAAAAAGACGCCAGCTTCCAGCTGCTCACTTCGTCCGCTTCCACTCTCACCTGCCCTGGTTTAAAGTCAAGCTGGAAATGATAGATGTCGCAGAAGTAATTGTCGCCGCCCTCCGCGTCATCGTTGCGGTACGTGTAGACCGACACTGGTCTTACTCCCTGCACGCGGATCCCTGTCTCCTCATATGCCTCGCGGTCCGCTGCCTCCCGGCTCGTCTCCCCACTGTCAGCGCCGCCTCCCGGGATCTCCCACGCGCCGGGAGCCCACTTCTTGTCCATGGTCCGCTGCGTGATGAGAAATTCTCCCGAATTATTTTCAATGAGCGCCAGGGCGTAGAGCATGTATTCATCCGGCGAAAGGCGTGAGCCCTCGCCGTGCCGGGGCTTCGAGCGCCCGGTATAATGACGGTCTCGGTCGTATATATCGATCCGCTCCTGCGTATATTCGTATGAACGCGGCATGCCGTGTCCTCCTTCCGGTATGCATCACAACAGACGCTTCAGGCGTCAAAGAGATGTCTGGCTGCTTCCTGCGCCCTTACGACCTTGTCGCACCATGCGTCAAAGTCCGGATCTTCCCTGCGGCACTCCGGGTGCTCCTGAATATAGGCAAGCGCGATCCGGACGCCCTCGTGGAACGGCACATTCGTGCGCATCTGGGGAACGAGACGCTTGAGCTTGCGATTGTCAAAGCATACCGATACCGCCTTGTCGCCCAGCAGAGCGCCCCTGAAGTCATATCCGGCCGATCTCCCCGCCGCGGCAAGGAAATCCGACGAGACGTGCAGCAGGTGCGGCGTGACGCCAAGAGCGCCGCCGATTGTGCGGTAGATCTGGTCCCAGGTAAGCGTCTCGTCGCCGGTGATCTGGAACGCCTCGCCGATGGCAGCTTCGCATCCCATGAGACCACAATACCCGATGGCAAAATCCGTGCTGAACGTGAGCGTCCACAGGGAGCTACCGTCTCCGTGCACGATGACCGGCTTTCCGTTCATCATGCGGGAGATGACCTGCCAGGACCCCTTTGCGCCGTGCAGCGCCGTGGGGATCGAACGCTCGCAGTACGTATGGCTCGGGCGCACAATCGTGACAGGGAACTGCTCCTCGCGGTATTTGCGCATCAGAAAGTCCTCGCACGCGATTTTGCCGCGGGAGTACTCCCAGTACGGATTGGCAAGCGACGTTCCCTCGCTCACGATGTACGAGGCCGCCGGCTTGTGATAGGCCGATGCCGAACTCGTGAAGATATACTGCCCCGTCCGTCCCCTGAACAGTTCATAGTCGCGCCGCACATCCGCCTCGGTAAAACCGATGAACTCACACACGCAGTCAAAGTCTTTTCCGGCAAGCGCCGCGCTGACCGCCCCGGGGTCGTGAATGTCGGCGTGTATCTCGTGCACCGGCCCGTCAAACAGTCCGCTTCTGCTCCCGCGGTTGAGAAGCCACACCTCCCAGCCGCCGGATTCGAGCAGTCTTCTCACGACAGATGTGCTGATCGTCCCGGTGCCGCCGATAAACAGTGCTCTTCTCATCGCGTCAGTCCTTGACGGCGATCGCCTCGATCTCGCAGAGGACGCCCAGTGGAAGATCCTTTACCGCCACACAGCTGCGCGCCGGCTTGGACGTGAAGTACTTTGCGTACACACTGTTAAAAGCCTTGAAATCCGCGATGTCCGCGAGGAAGCAGGTCGTCTTCACGACCTTGTCAAATCCACTGCCGGCGGCAGCAAGAATCTCGCCGACATTCCGACAGGCCTGCTCTGCCTGCTCCTCAATGCCGCCCTCAAACTTTCCGGTCGCAGGATTTACCGGCGTCTGCCCGGAAGCGAAGATGAATCCGCCTGCCGCGATCGCCTGGGAATACGGGCCGATGGCAGCCGGTGCCTTGTCTGTGCTGATCTTAACCATAAGTGCCTCCTCTGTCGGTTCTGTCATAATTTCTGCTACTGCTGTCTACTGTATCACAAAACCAACGCGCGTGTCACGCCCGCCTCACACCGGACGGTTGTGCCTTGACTCCCGGCGCAGCAGCAGGATGATCACGACGTACATGATCACAACGAATGCGATGAAAAGAGCCATGGACTGGTTCGTATCCGTCATGGCGCAGAAGTCGTAGAACCCGTGCAGGAATACTGCCAGTGCGTATCCGATGACAATATTCACCGCGCTCAAGGCTCTGTATCCTCTGTCCCGTGCAAGTTTTGCCCGGCCGTAGAAATATCCGAACACCACCGAGAATCCCAGATGTCCCGGTACGGCAAGCACCGCCCGCGTGAGCGCCACGCCAAGGCCATAGGAGAACACATACTTCACATTCTCAAACGCCGCGAAGCCAAGCGAGGTGAACGCCGAATAGACAATCGCGTCAAACAGATAGTTGAAGTTCGGATCACGCCAGGTCAGGCGCCCCATGAAGAAATACTTCGTTCCCTCTTCAACCACCGCGACGACAAGAAATGCCAGCAGCGCCGTATATGTGACCGAATTCTTGTCGACCGGACTCACCCCCAGAAGATTTTCCCCGATCATCTCCAAAATGATGGAGACCAGCGCTGCGAGAACACCGCGCAGGATACAGCCCCAGAGAAGATACGCCGGTTCCTTCTCATATGTGTCCATCTTGTAGATGTAGCACATGAGAAAGACTGCCGGCAGAACCGCCGCCAGGACGTAGATGGTGATCATCCAGTCAAGTGCTTCCAGAATAAACATTTGTCCCTCCTGATGTCGATCCTGTTATACTTTTCTCTTTCTGATTCTTTTCTTCACCGCGTCCAGAAGCATATTCACGCACGGGTCCTTCATGAGCATCAGGACACTTCCGTAGATGAGAGCGCCGACGAGTGCCTGCCCGATGACGGATCCCCAGCCGGCCGGCACAAAGTGCCGGAAGGTCAGGCAGCCCGCAAACATAACAAGCGCCGCAAGCAGGTACGGTCCCATGGACCGGATGATTCTCGGCCACGGAAAGTCGCGGCGCGTGAAAAATATCTGAATACTCGTCACGGATGTCTCCGCGATGACGGTGCCGATTGATGCGCCGAGGGCGCCGAAGTGCGGGATCAGAAGGGCATTCATGCAGAAATTCACACCCGACCCGGCCAGTACCGAGATCGTGTACTCCTTCTGCCGCATGGTCGGAAGAAGATACTGAATCCCCGTCACATTGCTCATTCCTATCAGAAAGACGATCGGGCTGATGACAGGCATCAGCAGTTTCACCTTGTCGTAGCCCGCCCCGAAGAACACAGGGACGAATGCATCCGCGACGGACAGAATCCCGAAGATGAGCGGGAATGCAAAAAAGAAGACAGCCCGGAAGGATTTCCGCATGTACTCGTGTACCTTCTCCATGTCGCCGGAAGCAAATGTGTGGGCGATGCGGGGCATCAGAACCGTCCCGATCGACGTCACGACCGTCAGGAGCATCTTGACGATCTTCTGCGCCTGATCGTAGTACCCGACCTCGCTCTTGTCGGCGATGATCGCGCCGATCATCGTTCGGTCAAGAATCGTATAGACCTGAATGGCGATCTGCGGGATAAACAGCGCGAGCGTCGGCTTGAAGTGACGGAAGACGTGGAGCTTTCCGTGCCGCGGCCCGTAGATGAATTTGGGAAGATACAGCCAGAGAGAGAGATTCCCCAGCAGAATCGAAAACACATAGATCAGGAAATAGACGGGAAGATCGCTGCTGTCTCGCACAAACAGGAAGATGCAGGTGACGCTTGCCAGCTTGACGGCCATATTCCGCATGACCGTCTTGCGGAAATCCTCCAGTCCCTGGAAGAACCAGCTGATGTCGACTACATTGCCGGCCATCTCCAGCAGCAGAATCCGGTAGTAAATCCGGTAATCATTATTGCCGTTGACGAATACGATGTCGAAGATGACGATCGCAAGCAGCATCGTGATGGCCCGCAGAATCACGATCTCCCAGAACGTGCTGCTGCGCTTCTCACGGTTGTCCCTGACGAATGCGATCTCACGCTGCCCGTACATGGCGATGCCGAGCGACCCGAACAGAATGAAAAACGCGCTGATCGAGAGCGTGTAGCTGTAGATTCCGATATTCTGCGCGCCGAGCACACGCGAGACATAGGGTGTTGTCACCAGCGGCAGAACCAGGGTCAGCAGCTGATAGGTCATATTGTACAGGTAGTTTTTCTTTACGCTCTGGCTCATAGGAATCCCCTTTGCTTAAGACAAAAGAATTCTACCATCTTTACCAGGAGAATAAAAGACGCCCGGCGCGCCTGTGTCACTTCCGCGCGCCGGACGACTCGTCTTGCGGTCATCTGCTTTGTTCAGATCTCAGCTGTCGATGTGCCATCTTTCCCGGTACTTCCGCCACTGATTCTCAAAGAAATAGTCGGTTTCGGGAACCGGCCGCACAGGGCGCCACGTGCAGCGCACGCTCAGTGTGACCGGATCCAGGCGCGCTTCCTGAATCCTCCCGCCCCACTTGCCCGCATCCAGCCGGCACCGGATCTGCTCCGGAAATCTTTCGCTTACCCGTTCACCGGAAGCGTCCAGATACAGGGCCGATCCGCGGGATGCGCCGCAGGTCTGACAGTAATCCAGCATCGCAGACAGGTATACGATCTGCGAGATGAGCATATCCCGAAGCCGGAACCACGCGCCGATCTCATACCCGGACGGCTTTTTTGTGTATTGTCCGAGATTGACAGCCATTTCCCTTGTCCTGCGCAGCGCCTCTTTCAGCTGCCCCTCTTCCCGGATGACGCCGCCGCAGCGGCTCATGCGCTCCGCGGCGCTCCTCCAGACAGATGCCACGCTCTGCGTGCCGCAGCATCCGTCCGGAAGCGCCAGGAATCCGGCAGCCTGTCTGCGGAGGTCACGGCGGATTTCCTCGTCCGGCGCCTGCGCGGCCTGCTCAAGATGGCGGATCCGAATGCACTCTGCCGCGCGCAAAGCCCCGCACTGCCCGGCATTGAGCGCAGTTCCGCCGGGGCGGGTGACACCGTGGGACCCGTTTACTTCTCCGACGGCGAAGAGATGGCTCACGCTGCTCTCCCAGAAGGCATCGCCTGCCAGTCCCCCGTTGTTGTGCTGCGCACAGAGTGCTATCTCAAGCCGCTGGCTGCGAAGATCAATGCCGTGTTCCCGGTAGAAGGAAGCCGCCGGCTGGTTCATCTTCTCAAGACGGTCAATCGGTTTCCCGAAATCGGCACCCGCTTTCGCGAGATACTGCGAGGCTTCTTCCGGCAGCTTTGTGAAGTCAATGTCCTCTATCCCGGGATTTTTCGTGAAATCAAGAAATACCCGCCGCTTTCTGACTACCGTCTCCCGGTACACGAAAAGATCAATCTCCGACGAGCCGTCGGATGCCTTCGCCGCGTCAAAAGGCCACTGATAGCCTTTCAGGAATATGTTCCCCAGCATCGCATACCGGTCCGGGTAATACTCTGCCAGGAACTCCCGCTCGTCTCCTCCCGCCTCATCAGTTGAGACAAAGCGCGGCAGCACCTGCATGTATGTACCGGAGACATTCCATCGGGGATTCTTTGATGCGAGCCCGAACTGCCACTCCGTGAGGTTCTTTCCGGCCGCTCCCGCTTCAAATGCCGCACCGGACCCGCCGATCTGACTGGCCGGATAGACGCTGTCCCTGTACATTCCGGCAGGCGCCCCCGTGGCGAGAATCACATTGTCCGCCCAGACGATCTCCGCTTCCGCGTCTGCGCCGTTTAATACGAGAAACAGGGCACCGAGAGCGCGGCCCTCATGGGTCAGGATTTTCAGAAGCTGCCGCCCGTCTAGAATCTCCAGTTTCTCCTCTCCGGCTCTCCTTTCCAGCGCTTCCGTCATCATGCGGGAGGTGTACGGGCCGGCGCTCGTGGCGCGGCAGCTGGCATCGTGATCCGTCCTGTAGCCCATGAATTCGTCAAATTCTGTCGAAGGAAACGGCACTCCCATCTCCGCGAGCCAGTAAAAGCAGCGCGCCGAGAGCGCAGCCTCAGCCAGCGCCGTGTCGCCGTCCACACACTGACATCGGAAGAGATCGCGGGCCATCTGCCGCACCGAATCCGGAGCGTCTCCCGCCAGTGAGAGCTTGTAGTACGTCTGCTTGTCGGAGCCGGTGTTGCGCGACGTGCCGGCATTCACATGGTCTGTCGCCAGAACCGTGTTCCTCTCGCCAAGCTGCAGAAGGCGCAGAGAAGCCGCAAATCCTGCGGCCCCCGACCCGATCACAAGATTATCTGTCTTTCTTTCCCGGATGTGCATGGAGGTGCGCCTCACAGTCTGCGGATGTGAAATCCGCCGTCCACATCCAGGTAATTGCCCGTCGTGTACGTCACGGCATCCGAGCAGAAGAACGCGATCGCCTCGGCCACTTCCTCCGGACGGCCCCAGCGGGCAATCGGGAACTGGTCACCGGTAAACATACGGTCATACTTCTCCTTCACCTTCGCCGTCATGTCTGTTGCGATGACCCCAGGCCGGACCTCATTGACCAGGATTCCCTCAGCAGCCAGCCGGTCGGCAAAAAGTGTCGTTATCATGGACACGCCCGCCTTGGAGATGCAGTATTCTCCCCGGCTCACCGAAGACACCGACGCCGAGCAGGATCCGACGTTGACGATGTGACCGCGCACGGCGTACAGCTTCTCCTGTGCGATCATCTGCTTTGCGACAAGCTGCGTCAGGAACAATGTCCCCTTGACGTTGATCCCCATAACCCGGTCATAGCTCTCCTCGTCCATCTCAAGCAGATCCCGGCGCTGCTTCGGCGCCACACCGGCGTCGTTGACCAGAATGTCAATCCGGCCATACCGCTTCACCGCTTCCTCAACCAGGCGCCTCCTGTCATCTCTGTCATCCAGCGACCCGCGCACGTAGATGAAGTCAATCCCCATTCCGGTGAGCTCATCAAAGGTCTGCTGATACTTTTCCTGCGCACCGCTCGCAAAAATCACAACGCTGCAGCCAAGGCTTCCCAGTTTCCTGGCCGCCGCCAGCCCGATGCCCCGGGTTCCGCCGGTAATCACCGCTGTCTTTTTCATAGTAACCTCCGTCATCTGTCAACAGTCACCCTGTCGCGCAGTCTTCTTCTCTCATCCCCTGAAATTCTTCGGAAGACTGTTCTTCTCCTTCAGAAACTCCCGGTAATACGGAAGGTATGTTCCGCCGTCCCGCACCACGCATCCGGTCGGCTTGTGCGAGCGGATCAGGTCGCCGCATGCCCCGCAGGTCATGCAGACCTTCGACGCGTCAATCCGGCCAGCCCGGATGATCTGATTCGGAAAGTCCGGATCGGCGAATGCCATGCGCCCGAACAGCATCCCGTCGCAGTATCCCTGCCTGATGGCCCCGGCTGTGTACAGATCCGAGAACTGCCGCAGGTACGTCGGCGCGGACGCCCATATCTTCATGCCCGGAACCCATCGCTTGATCTCCCGTGTTCCCTCGATCATGCGGCCTACACCGGTGAGCGGATGTTCTGCCGGTACATACTTGCCTCTATCAAACGGCCGCGTCACATGCGTCGTGACGTACGGATTGCCCATTGTGACGCAGATCATGCGCAGCCCCAGATCTCCGTAGAGTTCCTGAACCAGGCGTTTTGGCTCGGTATAATCCGGCAGAAGAGACTTGTCGTCTCGCATTCCGAAACCGTACGGATACGGATATCCGTCATAGATTCCGATGCGCGAGACAATCTGGAAGGAAGGGCTCTCATAGGCCTTTGCCGCCCGGATACTGTTTTTCAGCAGCCTCGTGCGGTTTTCGTAGCTCCCGCCGTACCGGCCGGGCCTTGTGAAACCGGCCGCCACCTCCGCAAAAAGATACCCGTGGCAGGACTTGATGTCCACCGCGTCAAATCCGGCTTCCTTCGCCAGTCTGGCCCCCTCGCCGAACCGCTCCTCCAGCGCTTCCAGATAATCGTCTGACACAATGCAGGAATCGTCTGCTTTCCGGAACTGTTCCAGATACGGCGAGCGAAACGCGATGAGCGGCGCCGGCTTGTTGTCCGGATTGGAGTAGCGGCCCGAGTGGTTCGCCTGGCAGATGAGATACGGTGCAAAGCCATTGGCCTGGATGCCGGCTTTCTTAACCGCATCCGTCATGCGCTTGAAGCTGTCCAGATTCCTCCGGGTCAGAAGAAGCTGAGTCCTGGAGGATCTTCCTTCCGGAACAACACTGATGGCTTCAAACCAGATCACAGCCGCTCCGCCCTGCGCCTCCCGCACATATCGGCGGAGAGTCAGTTCAGAAGGCGACCCGTCCGCAAGGGAATCCGCTCCTTCCATCGGCGCGATACCGAGCCGGTTATTCAGCGTGAGCTCCCCCACCGAAAGCGGCATTCCGCATATACTCGTGTCTGAGGACATCGGCAGATTCACGCCCACTTCTCTCCCGCGCCTTTGAATTTCTTCCGGACTGCGCCAGGAAAATTTTTCACTCATCTACGATTTCTCCCGTTCACATGACCGGCGTCTCCAGGCTGAAAGATCCCGGAGACGCCCCTTTGATTACAAGAATACAGCAAAGAATATAGTCGTCAAGATGACATTTGTTAGAATGGCGAAGGGCTGTGCGGCTCCGAAGCCGGTGGACGGCTCGTCGTCTTTTACCACAGAGATTGCGGCCCCCAGTCCCGGGGCAGACGTACAGCCTCCTGCGATTGCTCCGGAAAGAATAGTCCAGTTCAGGTGGAAGATCTTCCGCCCGGTGAAAAATGCCACCAGAACGGCAACCGCCTCAATGACAGCCGAGGCAACTGCCAGCTTCAGGCCGGAGCCGGTGAGCGCATTTATGACATCATATCCATACCGCAGGCCTACGATCGCCATAAAGAATGTGAGACCCATCCGGGAGAGTATGCCGAGAGCCTTCGCGTCCATGCAGAAGTTGAGCGGTCCGACCTTACCGATGTGAGACAGTATCAGTGCTGTCAGCAGAATTCCACCCGCCGCTCCCAGTGAAAAACTCCCGAGCGGGCCAAGGGGAATCGTAATGCTGCCGATGGCGATTCCAATCATGATGACGATGCCAAAGGCAATGAAGTCGAGCGGCCCGTCTTTGCGCTCTTTTGACTGCTGTGGATTTCGCTCGATTTCCGACTTATATATTTCCTTTTCTTTCTCTATATCAATCCGGAAGATAAGCGGAAGGAGCTGCATCATAAGCACAATGACCAGCACTCCGACCGGAAAGCCGACTGTATATCCAAGGGAAACGGAAGAGGCTGTGGATTCTTTGTATGCCGCAATCTGCTGCTCTGTGAGCGCAATTCCTTCATCTGGCGCAAGGCTGTCCGTATCGTCAATCCGGTGCAGTATTTCTGCCTTTCCCTGCGTGTCCGAGCGGTCATACAGAGCCTGTACATCCAGCCCCGCTGCGGCATCCAGGGCTGTCCCGTACGCCGGCGTGGAGGTCATCGAGCCGGAGAAAACGCCGATTGTTTCATAGGCTGTGAGATTCCTGTCATTCTTAAAAACAGTCATGTGCGCAGCACAGGCGACGATCATGGATACAGCCGGTATCATGGCTCCAAGAACCACGAAACGCACGCCATATTTTTTAAATATCACGCCGATATTTTTCCCTACTTTCAGGCCGATTGAGGCAAGAAACAGGAACAGGAAAAACGTAAAGAACGGCTGAGAGACAACGCCTTGTGAGAGAATACGTCTGGCATTGCTGTAACCGACTGCGCCTTCCGCCACACTGTGTGCCCACGCTGTCGCAAAATATCCGATGATGATACCGGTAAATATTCCCCCGGAAATTCCCAGAGAGAAATTTTTGATTTTTATTTTCCCAAGTAAAAGTCCCGTGGATATCGCCAGAAACATCAGAAAGAACTGATTGGTAAGAATTGTGTTGACTATTTTCACTGTTATCGCCCCCCTGAATTAAATGCCAAAAATCCGTCTGGCATTGCCGTGCAGGATTTTCTCTCTGGTCTTCTCCGAAAGATTCAGCGAATCAATCGCACTGAGCGTGCGGCTTATGTATCCGGGACCCTGCTCCGGATCAAACGGCATATCCGTGGCAAATACGATATGATCCTCGCCAAAGAAATCCAGACCGCATCGGATAGCCGATGCGGACCCGAAGGATGCCGTGTCCGCATAGAATTTACGGAAATGTTCCAGGAACTCTCCCTCTGGAACTCTTGTCCTTGTGAGTTCATCTCGAAGCTCCGGAGCTGTGCGGCTTCCGTACTGCCTGAGCCCGTTCTCAATCCGCCCCTCGAGCATCGGGATCATGGCGCCGACATGATGCGTGATCAGTTTGAGATTCGGGAAATCCACAAAGATTCCGGAAAAAACCAGCCTGGATATGGCGATTGTCGTCTGATACGGCCAGCCTATCGTGAACCAGAGCTCATACTTTGAGCGCGTCTCCGTCGGATATTCCGGAATCATCTGTCCGCCGACCGGATGAATCAGTATCGGAAGATCCAGTTCACTGCATATCTCATAGATCGGCCAGAACTTTTCCTGGTCGATAGCTTCTCCGTTCATGTGGGTGTAGATCTGGACTCCCTTCGCTCCGAGTTTCGCGCAGCGTTTGATCTCGTCAACCGATGCGGGCACATTATTAAAAGGGATCTGGGCGATCCAGCCGCAGTAATACTGCGGCCGCTCTGTGACGATCTTACAAAGCTCATCATTGCCCATGGCTGCAAGTTCCGGCGACTTGTCCGGCCCGGCGAAGGCTTCCACCGGCGGTGAAACGATATTGACAATCTGCTTGTAACCCGGGAATCCGGCAAGCACCGAATCACGGCAGCCCATATCTGCCATGGACCTGATCTTGAGTGCCCTCTTGAACATATGGGACTTGTTCGGCACTTCTTTCATGCACGCCTGCGCATACCCGGGCGGCATCATGTGACAGAATACATCGATAGATTCCATTTTTCTCCTCCATAAAACGGATCACGTCACGTTTATTTCTGAAGAAAAGATACCATCTGCTGCCATCTGTTCTCTTTTGTTTTTCTGCTGGAAATTTGTATTATTGTGCTGTATTCAAATCGGGCAAAAAAAAGCACTGCAGGATTCAAACCTGCAGCACTTCTGTCCGAAACTGTGTCGGAGTCTGCCCTGTGACCTTCCGGAACTGTTTTGAAAACCAGGCGAAGTCAGAATACCCGCATTCCTGTGCTATTCTGCCGACAGGCAGGTCACTTTCCGTGAGAAGCCTCTGCGCGCGGTTTATCCGGCGAGAGATCACGTATTCCATGATCCCTCTGCCAGTTGTCTGTTTAAAGATATGCGAGATATAATGACGGCTCAGATAAAAGTGCTCGGCAACACCCGCAACCGTAATGTCATCGGAGAAGTGATGATCAAGATACTGTAAGATGCGGTACGAAAGCACTGTGCTGGCTCTGATCTCATGAACGCTTCCGTTGTCTGCTGCCAGTTCACGAAGAACCATCACAAAAAAGCAGTTCAGATCCGAAAGTATCATGCGGGTGAAATATCGATCCTGCACCTGGTACTCGTCCTGCATCTGCGCGCATAGCTGACACAGCTTTGTAAAATTCTTCTCGCGCATCCTGACTACCGCCTGCCGACTCTCCGGATTCTGCACGAAAAGCGAGAGAATTTCCGGACTCTGAATCTCACTGTGCAGGAAGTCCGGGCTGATCTGAAAGATGTACCGCCTGTACGGGTACTTTTTCACGCGCAATGTGTGATCTTCCAGCGTGTTCAGAAGGACCACATCTCCCTTCCTCACGGTATATCTCTGCTGTCCGATCTGATACTCCGTCTCCCCCTCCAGCATCAGAAGGACCTGGAACCGGTACTCATAGTGCTTCTGCAGATAATATCCGGAGAGCGTCTCCCGGTATGAAATCCAGAATGTCTCCATCTCATCAGATCTGATAATCCATGCACACCCTTGTCTTCGTGTACGGGCGCACTTTTGCGTCTGCCACAGCCACGTGAGCCGGGTGAACGGCATATCCCTTCAAGGCTTCAGCGTCCTTAAGCGTCGTGTCAAGCATCACATCCGCATTGGATGACGGCAGGAATTCAGTCCTCACCGATACTTCCAGGAGACCCGGGACCTTTCCCTTCAGCCCCTCAAGGCCTTCTTTAATTCCGGCCCGGATTTCTTTTTTCTGTTCCTCCGTGTATTCATCCTTCAGCTGCCACAGAATAATATGCTTAACCATAGAAACCTCCTATTAATCTTCTCAGTATCATATCCGGCAGGACACAAAGTACCGGTGAGCCTGCTGCTTCTCGTAGGCATTATATTTTCCGGAAAGAGTACCTGTCAAGGAATTCAGGCCCTGCCTGCTTCGATTCGGCGGGAACCAAAAAAGTGCGGGAAGTCATCTGCTTCCCGCACCCATGTGCGTTCCGTGTATCGCTACACCTTGACGTTTGGAATTATTTGCCCAGCTGCTGGTCGTTATTGCCAGATTTAGACGTGAACAGACTCAGCATGGTGATCGGGTCATCATAGTCGCCAAGCCATCCGCCGCGGGCTACGTCAAAGTTGCCGCTCTTGCGGTCGTTGACGAATGTCTGCCAGTCTTCGGTGGAGATGTTCACGGTCACGCCGATCGCGCCAAGATCCTGCTGAATCGCCTGTGCGATCGCCTCGTGAGCTGTTCCCTTGTTGGTGATGTAGTTGATGGTGAGCGGAGTGTCAGAAGCAAGCTTTCCGCTCTCGTCAAACTTGTAGCCGGCATCCTCAAGAAGTGCCTTGGCCTCGTCTAAATTGGCCTGGCCGGCCACAGACAGATCCTGGTAGTAGCCGGTGTCAACCGGGTACTTGTAGGAATCGGAGTTGGTCTTGAACATGCCGCCATTTCCGTCACTCACACCGGACGGAACAAAGGACGTCGCGACTTCCTGATCGGTCTGGCCGATGGTGTCCACGATGTACTGACGATCAATGAGAAGGCCGAGAGCACGGCGCATCTTTGCGGCCTGATCCGGTGTCTTGCCGTCAAACATCTTGGAGTTTACGTTGAATCCTACATAGTAAGTCCCGAGATTCGGAATGACGTGGAAATCCGCACCGCTCTTCAGGTTCTTGACCTCGTCGTTCGGAACCGTGTCTGCGTAGTCGATGTCGCCGGCCTGGTAAGCTCCCAGGATCGCCGTGTCATCCGCGGAGAGCATGAAGTCAAGCTCGTTGACGCTGACATTGTCCGCATCATAGTAGTTCGGGTTCTTGACGTAGACCATGGACTCGTTGTGCTTCCACTCTTTCAGTGTGAACGCACCGTTGGAGACGAATCCGGCCTCAAGCGCCCATGCGCCCGGATTCGTACCGTCCGGATTGGCCGCCTCTACCGCTGCCTTCGGTACCGGCATGAATACCGGGAATGCCAGGAGGTTCATCATGTACGGGCACGGAGCTGCCAGCTTGAAGGTGACAGTGTTGTCATCCGGAGCAGAGACGTTGATCTCAGAAGAGCCGTCCTCAGAGTATCCGTCAAACACAGCGAACAGATAGGAATAGTCCGAAGCCGTCTTCGGATCCGCCGCGCGCTTCCAGGAATACACAATGTCATTGGCATTGAGCGGAGTGCCGTCGGACCACTTCAGATCCTTCTTCATGTGGATGGTGTATGTCAGCTCGTCAGCCGACACCTCCGGCTGGCCGTCGGCGAGAGCCGGCTCGTATTTGTCGTCCTTGTCAATGATGTACAGGCCGACAAAGCTGTTCGATGCAAGCGAGGCGCCGTCGACGGTGCTGTTGAGCGCCGGGTCAAGCTTGTCCGGCTCGGAAGCCAGGTTGATCTTCATGACATCCGCCGGCTGGCCGTCCTTTTTCGCGTACATGAAGTACTTCGTTCCGAAGATGGAAGCATAGTCACCGGAAAAAGCCGGGTTCTCCAGATACATATCGTTGTAGTAATAGATCGGGATAACGGCGCCGGTAGCCATCAGCATGTCCTCTGCCTTGTGGAGCTTGACGGCGCGATCGGCGAAGTCGGCATCGTTGTTGACTTCATCGATCAGCTTGTCGTACTCTGACCATTCCGGCGCTGCCGGGTTCTTCTTCGAGGCCGTGAACTGGATCTTCGACGCCCAGTCATCTGTTGCTGAAGCAGCGGCAGCCGATGTCTGACCGGAAGCAGCAGATGAAGCTGCACCCTTCGGCGCCTGAGCCGCGCTTCCGCACCCTGCGATGCTTCCCGCGGCAAGCACGGCACTCATCGCAACTGCGAATGTTTTCTTCCTCATAATACCCTCCTTGAAAATGATATACCGCCCGGACAGTATCGCCCGGAACGTATGGAAACGGTAAGCGGTGTCCGGACCGCCTGCCGCCTTCATCAGAGTTGATTCCGGCCTCTCACCGGTTCCAGCACGCCACGCTGTGACCATTCCCCCGGTCTGTGAGCGGCGGCATCTCGTTCGCGCACTGCTCGGTGGCATACCGGCAGCGGGTCCGGAACGGACAGCCGCTCGGCATGTGCATCGGTGAGGGCACATCACCTTCCAGAACAATCCGCCTGGAAGCCCTGGCCGTCTTCGGGTCCGGAACCGGTATCGCGGACAGCAGAGACAGCGTATAGGGGTGAATCGGATTGTCATTGAGTTCATCTGCACCGGCGATCTCAACAAGTTTCCCCAGGTACATGACCGCAATCCGCTTCGAGATGTGATGGACGACCAGCAGGTCATGGGCGATGAACAGATATGCAACGCCCAGCTTTTTCTGCAGGTCCTCGAACATGTTGATGACCTGTGCCTGGATAGAGACGTCAAGCGCGGAGACCGGCTCATCGCAGACGATGAACTTCGGATTGACGGCAAGCGCCCTGGCGATGCCGATTCTCTGCCGCTGGCCGCCGGAGAACTCATGAGCATACCGCGTGGCATGCTCTGCGTTGAGCCCCACCAGCTCCATCAGCTCCATGATCCGCTCATGGCGCTCCCGCCTCGTTGTATACAGGTGATAGATGTCCAGAGGCTCGCCGATGATGTCTTCCACGGTCATCCTGGGGTCCAGCGAAGAATACGGGTCCTGAAAGACCATCTGCATCTGCTTGCGCAGAGAATGAATATTCTTGTCGGTGACCAGCTCACCGTCGAAATAGAATTCGCCTCCAGTCGGTTTGTACAGCCGCAGCATCGTCCGGCCAACCGTCGTTTTGCCGCAGCCGGACTCTCCCACCAGGCCCAGGGT
>DGVL01000108.1 GCA_002394965.1 Lachnospira sp. UBA4285 | reverse complement strand
TTAATCTGGCCTTCGTAGATCATGTTCTTGATGCAGATATAGGTGAACATCATCAGAAGCACGGACGTACTCGAGAAGACAAGCTCGTAGAACCGGTCCAGAAAGATCCGGGTGTTCGCCCGGCTGAGCTGTCTTCGGGTTATCTGTCTCGTGTGGCCGCTTCGTCTGGTGCGCTCATAGTCGGCTTTTCCGCTGTGCCTCGCGATGAGTGCGATGACGGTGAGCACGATGAACATGCCGGCCAGAACGACCAGAAAGAACGGACCGGTTATCGAAATATTACTGTAATGTCTGAAATAGTAACTCAAAATACCTCCCCGGCTGACGCCTGCCCTCAAGTATAGCTTCATTTTTCGTGGAAACAAGTCCCATTTATATAGGAAATTCCAGTTCAGTATGGTAAAATAATTCCCCAGACATGACAGCTATGTCCGGAGGTTATTTTTATGATACAGACGACCTGTATATATCTGCAGCGCGGCGGGCGGATCCTCATGCTGCACAGAGTTAAGAAACGGCACGATCTGAATCACGGCAAGTGGATCGGAATCGGCGGCCATATTGAGGATGGCGAGACGCCGGAGATGTGCATCCGCCGGGAAGTACGGGAGGAGACCGGACTTCTTGTCGGGAGACTGCAGAGGGCCGGCATCGTGGATTTTCACTATGATGATGTCTTTGAACGGGTGTATTTTTTCAAAAGCAGTGATTTCAGCGGGACGCAGACCCCCTGTGACGAGGGCATAACCGAGTGGATCCCGAAAGAGAGAATTGCAGATCTGAATCTGTGGGAAGGGGACAGAAAGTTCCTGCCGTATCTGCTTTCGGATGAAAAGCTTTTTTTCCGGATGAATCTGATCTACCAGCACGATGTGCTGAAAACGTGTGAGCTTGTCTCACTGGAAAAAGAAGAAGGATGATGGGTGACAATATGGTTGCAAGGATACTGTGGAAGAAGATTACATGTGCGGCTGTATGTTTGGCGATGGCGGCGGCTCTTTTCGGGTGCGGAAACGGAGGCACCGGCAGTGAGACCTCTGTGACTTCGCAGGAAAGCACGCAGACTACACCAGCTACACCAGCGGCATCAGACAAGGTTGTACTGCTGATTGATCCGGGCCACGATTCCGCGCATCCTGGTGCCACCGGGATCGGCGGCGTGAAGGAAGAGGACCTGACGCTGCAGGTCGGAAAGATGCTGGAAGAGCAGCTGCAGCAGTACAGCAACGTGGAAGTGTACATGACGCGCGAGACGTCGGCCTGCCCGTATCCTGACGCCGGAGGATCCGTCGAGGACAACCGGGCGCGCTGTGCCTATGCGGAAGAGATCGGCGCCGACTTTATGATCTCCCTGCATTTTAATTCCGGCTCCGGGGATGCAACGGCCAATGGCTCAATGATTCTGATTCAGAACACGAATTATGAGCCGACTTATAATCAGATGGGGCAGGACCTGGGAGGACGGATTCTCGGTAATCTTGCTTCGCTTGGATTTGCCAACCGGGGATTTCAGACAAAGGATATGACAGATGACGTGGAACCGGAACAGCAGACATATCCGGACGGCAGCCGGTCGGATTACTACGCGATTCTGCATCACGCGAAGCTTCATCACGTGCCGGCGATCATCGTAGAACATGGGTTTATAACGAATCAGGAGGATCTGGACCGGATCAGCGGAACAGAGAACCTTCAGAAACTCGCCGATGCCGATGCGCAGGCGATTGTGGAATACTTCGGACTTGTGAAGTGAGGGTGGATGGATGATCTTTCGGATTGTGAGCAGCATGGGGGCGATGGTCACAGTCGGAAATTACACATTTCCGCTGTACCTGCTTCTTATGGCGGGATGCGGGGTTGCGCTGGCCGCCGCCGGCATTTACATGCTGATATTTCTTCTGGCGGTAAGGCGATTTGATCCGTCGGCAGAGGCCCACCCTGTCCGGGCGGCCTTTCCGTTTCTGGCCGTGATGTGGGGCATCATCATCATCGTTCTGACATGCTCCAGGGATGCCTCATATGAAGAACCCTTCGGCAGGTTTATGGAGTCCTATTACCAGGCCTGGAGCAGTGCGTCTGTCTCCCAGTGGGAGAACATTGTCCTGAACATTCTGCTGTTCGTACCTCTGGGTTTCTTTGTATCCGGATGCCACCGGAAGCTCTCACTGGCGCTGCCGGTGGTTTTCATGTGCGCGCTGTATTCATTTGCCATTGAGGTGTATCAGTACTATTCGCTGACCGGGATTGCAGAAATCGACGATATTGTGGACAACACGCTGGGGAGCCTGATCGGATGCGGGCTGTATTACGTCGCGAGATCGCTTCTCCGGTACCGGCATGATCGCCTTGTCCGGCGGATTCTGCTCGGCCTGACGCCTGTCTTCATATGCGTGGGCGCCGGTGTGGCGATCCGGACTGCTTACCGTATGAAGCCGTACGGGAATTTCGCGACGTCTGTTCTGTACCCGCAGAAGACATATTCGATGTACATCTCCTGGGAGGTTCCGGACACGCAGATGGAAGATCCGGAGCAGACGGATTCCGCGATCTTTCAGACGCATGAGGGGACGGAAGCGGAAGCTTTTGCGCTTGCCGGAGAGGTGTTCGGGAATTTTGGCGAGACGGCAGACGACTGGAGCCTTGAGACGAGCGACGGTGTCACGTCGGTTGCCACGGACGACGGCCGTTACACCATGAAGATCCAGCTCAGCGGCATGCGCTACACGTTTTATCCTACGGCCAATGGCGGAGACTTCTCGGGCATCAGTTCGTCGGCGGCGACCATGAAGGAGGCGAAAGTGCGCCAGGAGCTGGAGCGCTATGGGTTTACGCTGCCAGATGACGCAGCCTTCCGGGATAACTCTGACGGTTCGTATACCTT
The DNA here is from genome assembly GCA_002394965.1 of Lachnospira sp. UBA4285. Lineage (GTDB taxonomy): Bacteria > Bacillota > Clostridia > Lachnospirales > Lachnospiraceae > UBA4285. Next base: position 5,058 of record DGVL01000108.1, on the reverse strand, counting down.
CTCCGTCTACAGCCGCGATGGAAGCGGGGATTTGAGCAGCGGCAAATTCACGGTCTATTTTTCCGGAGATGTCCGCACTTCGATTCAGTTCCTGGGAATTGACGATCAGGTTGTACAGGGAAACGAGGTCGGAAGAGAAGAGATACTGACACCTGCGCAGATCCGCCTGCTGGTGCGCAGCGGGTACTTTCAGATCTCCGAGTGGAATCAGCGCACGGATCCGATCGAGAATATCAAAATAGACAAGCTCAGCATCACACATGGAACGGACAGCAAGGGATATGTGCGCGATGTGTACGTGCTGAGAGCCAGGATAAACAACGGAAAAGAGTACCATTACATAACCATCCCGGCGGCCGCGGCAGAGAATAACCGGGCCGCTGTACAGCTTGCGCAGTGAAGCGAAAGCTGCTGGGGAGGAGGCTTCAGTGCCTCTTCCAGGTCTTCCGGTACAGCAGGATCAGGAGCGGAAAGATCTCAAGGCGCCCGGCCAGCATGTCGAAGATCATGACGATCTTTGATAAGGGCGAGTATGCACTGAAATTGGATGTCGGACCGACCTCGGCCAGACCTGGTCCGATGTTGTTGAAGGTCGCCAGAACGGCGGTTACGTTTGTCTCGAAGGTAAAATCGTCAAGGCTGATAATCAGTATGGAGAGTGCCAGAATCAGGGAGTACGCGGTCAGATAGACCTGCGTATTGCGGATCGTGGCGCTCTCCACTTTTTCGTTGTCCATGCGCACAATCCGCCGCTCATGGGGATGAACGATGAGCGACAACTCGTTCTTCAGGCCGCGTGTCAGAAGCAGGACACGGGATACCTTCAGGCCGCCGCCGGTAGACCCGGCACAGGCGCCGATGACCATGAGAAGGCAGAGGATGAATTTCGAGAAGGATGGCCAGAGGTTGAAGTCAACTGTCGCGTATCCGGTTGTCGTGATGATCGTTGAGACGCCAAAAAGCGAGGCCCGGAAAGTCTGCTCAAAATCCGGGAACATCGGCCGGATATTGAGGCAGATGAGCGCTGTGCTCACCGCGATGATGATAAGATACCAGCGGACTTCCTCTAGCTTCAGACTGGCTTTCCACTTCCGGCTGGCGATGAGGAAATACGCAGTGTAGTTGACGCCGGACAGGATCATGAAAATACTGATGATGTACTGCTGCGCCACCGTGTAGGAGGCACAGCTGTCCGCGCGGATTCCGAAACCGCCGGTGCCGACTGTGCCGAAGGTGATGCACAGCGTGTCAAAGATCGGCATGCGGGCGATGAGCAGGCATATGATCTGTGCCATTGTGATAAAGAAATACAGGGAGTATAGGATCTTCGCGGAGTCCTTGATGTGCGGCACGAATTTGGCGACGGAAGGGCCGGGACTCTCCATCTTCATCAGGTTCATGTCATATCCGCCCATCATCGGGAAGACGGCCATGATCAGTACAAGAACGCCCATGCCTCCGACCCAGTGGGTGAAGGAGCGCCAGAACAGACTGGCGTGGGAGAGAGTCTCTACGTTCAGCAGAATCGAGGAGCCGGTCGTCGTGAATCCGGACACGGTCTCAAAGAGCGCGTCGATGTAATTCGGGATTTCCCCCAGAATGGTGAAGGGAATGGCGCCAAGAAGGGACATGACGATCCAGCCCATGGCCACTGCGACGGCACCCTCCCGGGAGAACAGACTGCGTGTCTTCGGTCGGAAGTGCAGGATCAGACCGCCGATGACCATGTAGAGAATTCCGAGCCCCAGGTACAACAGCGCAATCTGTGTCTCCGAATAGATAAGGCCTGTGATAAACGGCAGCAGAAAAAAGGCACCGGTGAACAGGATAATAAAACCGAGTATATAGATTATATTCTTGACATTCATTTTTCTTTGTTACGCTTCCAGTATGTCTGAAATATCGAGGATCCTTACGCCGGTGGCCACGACGATGACGTAGTCTCCTTCTTCCAGGTGATCAGAGCCGGAAGGCGTGATAATTGTGCCGTGCCGGTAGATGCATCCGATCATCACATTCGGCCGGATCTTCATCTGGCTGAGCGGTATGCCGGCCACCGGTGACTTTTCTGTGATCCGAAATTCCAGTGCCTCAGCCTTGCCGCCGGCAAGCTTGTAGAGCGTCTCGAAGGAAGAAGCGCAGCCGCTTTTCCGGCGCATGGACAGATCCAGTGACCGCACGAACCGGATGATATGGGAAGCCACAAGATCCTGGGGGTATATCACGCTTCCGATGTCCAGATTGTCGATGAGGCTGTGAAAAGACAGACGGCCGATCTTAGTGACAGTCTTGGCTGTGTCAGAACTCATGCGGTTTGCGTACAGAGAGAGCAGGATGTTTTCTTCATCAATGCCGGTCAGCGCGGCAAAACCATCCGTGGAGGAAAGCCCTTCCTCCAGAAGAAGGTTCTGGTCCGTGGCGTCTCCGAGAATGACAGTTGCCTTCGGGAAAAGCTCTGTGAGTTCATCACAGCGGGCCGGGTCGCTCTCGATGATGGTCGTCGAGATATTCGACGAAAGAAGGTCTTTGACGAGATAGTACGAGATCTTGCCGCCGCCTGCAATCATCACATTGCGGATCCGGCTCCGCACCACACCGATCTTCTCGAAGAAGGCGGCGGCGGAACTTCTGTCCGCGATGATACTGACCAGATCTCCGGCCTGCAGGCAGAAATTGCCGTCGGGGATCGTTACTTCCCCGCCGCGCAGGACCATGCAGACCAGGATATGCGAGTGAATCTGCCGGCGGAAGTCCTTCAGGTGAAGCCCGTTCAGGATTGAGCTCGCGGCCACCTGGAACGAGAGGAGATCCACGCCGCCCTTGGCGAATGTGTCAACCCCGATAGCGGCTGGAAACTGAAATATCCGGGATATCTCCTGCGCGGCTTCAAGCTCCGGGTTGATGATGTCGGAGAGCTCGAATGTGCGGCGCAGGAACGCCATCTCACTGTTGTAGAGCGGATCGCGCACGCGCGCAATGGTGCGGACGTGCCCGGCCTTTCTTCCGATACTGCAGCACAGGAGATTCTTCTCGTCATTGCCTGTGACAGCTATGAGAAGATCCGCATCCGGAACGCCGGCCTGAGAGAGTGTCTTGTGACTCACGCAGTTTCCGACGACGCCGATGACATCCACGTTGTCGGTCAGAGCCGAAACTTTCGCATAGCTCTGGTCAATCACGGTGACGGAATGCCCTTCACTGCTCAGCTGCTGCGCCAGCGTATATCCGACTTTGCCACAGCCGGCGATAACAATTTCCATATTTATATGTACCTGTCCTCTGAAGATTTCTGAAAAAGAATTCAGATTAGTATAGCATCATTTTCCGGGCGGGTAAAGCACCGCCATGTTGACAAATACAGGATGCCTGATTAAAATCAAATGCAAATGCACTGACGAAGACAGTAGGGATGTCAGCCATGTGCAAAGCAGAAACAAGAGCGAACCGGGACGGTGAGAGCCGGCGTTGTCTGCGAGACATCCTGAAAATCACTTCCGAGCAGACGGGCTGAACTTACTTCAGTAAGCCCGTACGGCTTCCCTCCGTCACCGGGGACGCATATGCTGGTATGTCGTGATAAGAATCGGACCGGTGAACTTCTGGCCTCCTGTCGTATCGCGGCAGGAGGCTTTTTAATTCAGGAGGTAGTATGTACAGTAAAGTGACCGTCGACAACAACTTTACACAGCGCGAAGCCGAGATCGAAGAGTTCTGGAACAAGAACGACATCTTCAGGAAGTCGGTGAAGATCAACGAGGGACATCCGATCTACATGTTCTACGACGGACCGCCGACCGCCAACGGCAAGCCGCACATCGGCCATGTCGAGACGCGCTGCATCAAGGACCTGATCCCGCGGTATCACACGATGAAGGGCGAGCAGGTTCCGAGAAAAGCCGGCTGGGATACGCACGGACTTCCGGTTGAGCTGGAGGTTGAGAAGGAAATCGGCATCGAGGGCAAGGACCAGATCGAAGAGTACGGCATCGAGCCGTTTATCAAGAAGTGCAAGGAGTCTGTCTGGAAGTACAAGGGCATGTGGGAGAAATTCTCCCGCCAGGTCGGATTCTGGGCTGACATGGACAATCCGTATGTCACCTATTACGACGACTACATCGAGTCGGAGTGGTGGGCCCTGAAGGAAATCTGGAAGAAAGGACTTTTATACAAGGGATTCAAGGTCGTCCCGTACTGCCCGTCCTGCGGCACGCCGCTCTCCTCTCATGAGGTGGCACAGGGCTACAAGACGATCAAGGACCGCACGGCGATCGTGCGATTCAAGGTGAAGGGAGAGGACGCATATTTCCTCGCCTGGACGACTACGCCGTGGACGCTTCCGTCCAACATCGGTCTGTGCGTCAACCCGGACGACACATATGTGAAGGTGAAGTGCGTTGACGGATTCACATATTATCTGGCACAGCCGCTGCTTGACAAGGTGCTGGGGCCGCTTGCTTCCGATAAGAAGAGAAATCCGGACGGAAAGCCGGCGTATGAAGTGCTGGATACATTCACCGGCAGGGACCTTGAGTACAAGGAATATGAGCCGCTGTACGAGTGCGCTGCCGCATGTGCCGCAAAGCAGCACAAGAAGGCATTTTTCGTGTACTGCGATGACTATGTCACGATGACAGACGGAACCGGAATCGTTCACATTGCTCCGCCGTTTGGTGAAGATGATGCAAGAGTCGGCCGCAAGTATGATGCGCCGTTCGTGCAGATGGTTGATGATCACGGACGCATGAAGCCGGAGACAGGGAAATTCGCCGGCATGCGCTGCAAGCCGACGCAGCATGAGATCGACGAGGGCGCTGTGAGCTGTGATCCGGAGGTGCTTAAGGATCTCTCCGAGCGCGGGATCCTGTTTGATGCCCCGAAGGTGGAGCACGACTATCCGCACTGCTGGAGATGCGGCACGCCGCTCATCTACTACGCGAGAGAGTCCTGGTTCATCAAAACCACAGCTGTGCGCGATGATCTGGTCCGCAACAACAAGGAAGTCAACTGGGTTCCGGCGTCGATCGGCGAAAAGCGTTTCGGAAACTGGCTGGAGAACAT
>DGVL01000039.1 GCA_002394965.1 Lachnospira sp. UBA4285 | reverse complement strand
TTGAGGCGGTTGAGGAGCTGCTGAAAGAAGGATACGAGCCGGAAGAGGATGTGTATCTTTCGTCCTCCTGCACGGAGGAGTGGGCCGGAGACGGATGCCCGAAAATCGTGGCTGAGCTGCAGCGGCGCGGTGTCAGACCGTACCTGGTTGTCGACGAGGGCGGCGGGATCATCACAGATCCGATCGCGGGAATCCCCGGTAACTTCGCGATGGTCGGCGTGTTCGAGAAGGGCAAGGCTGATCTGAGATTCACGGCAAAGGGAAACGGCGGACACGCCAGTGCTCCACCGGCGAACTCGCCGATTGTCCGGCTGGCGGCATTTGTCACAGAGGTCGAGAAGGGGAAGATGTTCCGGAAGGCGATGCCGCCGCAGGTGCAGGCGATGTTCGAGACGCTTGCGCCGTATGCATCATTTGGCCTGCGGTATGTCTTTGAGAACATGTGGCTCTTCAAGCCGCTCCTGGTGAGACTGCTGCCGAAGATTTCTGCGCAGGCGGGCGCGATGCTGCGCACGACAGCCGCATTCACGCAGGCATCCGGATCGAAAGCCGTCAACGTGCTGCCGGAGGAGGCGAGCGTATCGGTCAACATGCGGTTTATCCCGCATCAGGGCATGAAAGAGAGCCTGGCACTGATGGAGAAGACGGCGAAGAAGTATGATCTGACCATGGAGATCCTGCACGCCAACGATTATTCGAAATCGGCTGACATTCACGGGCCGGCCTTCGGGATGGTCAGCGATGTGATTCAGGAGACATTTCCGGGAGTCGCCAGCAGCCCGTACTGTATGACAGGGGCCACGGATGCGCGGGTGTACGAGGAAATCTGTGACAATGTCGTGCGGTTCGCACCGGTCATCTACGGACCGGAGCAGATGCGCGGCATGCACGGGCTGAACGAGAATATTGAGTACAATTGTCTGCCGGGATGCGTGCAGTTCTACCGCAATCTGATCATGGAGAATGACCGCCGCAGCCTGACCTGCGGACAGTGAAAAAGGAGAATAAGAGGGAAGAAAATGGGGAAAAGAGAAAAGCTCGGATCGAGGCTCGGATTTATACTGCTTTCAGCCGGATGTGCCATTGGACTTGGCAATGTCTGGCGCTTTCCGTACATCACGGGTCAGAACGGCGGCGGACTGTTTGTTCTGATCTATCTGGCCTTCCTGGCAATTCTGGGCATTCCGATTCTGACAATGGAGTATTCTGTCGGCCGCGCGAGCCACAAGAGCATTCTTCCAGCGCTGCGTGCGCTCGAGCCAGAAGGCAGCAGATGGCACGTGTCGGGGTATTTCGCGATGGCAGGCAACTACTGCCTGCTGATGTATTACTCGGTCATTGCCGGCTGGATCCTGTATTACACCGGCCTGATGGCTTCAGGGCGCTTTTCGGGACTTGATGCGGGCGGCGTCGATGCGGTTTACAGCGCTATGATGGCGTCCCCGGCGGTTCAGGTCGGATGTATGCTTGCCGTCGTGATTCTCACAGCTCTCGTCTGCTCCTTCTCCCTTCAGAACAGTGTTGAAAAGGTGACCAAGGTCGTCATGACGATGCTGATCATTCTGATGCTGCTGATGGCGGTGCGGTCCTTTACACTGCCGGGAGCGTCGAAGGGGCTGTCCTTCTATCTTGTTCCGAGTGTTGATCATGTGAAGCAGCAGGGATTCTGGAATGTATGTTATTCGGCCCTGAACCAGAGCTTTTTCACCTTGTCCATCGGCATGGGCAGCATGGAAATCTTCGGGAGCTATATCGACCGGGACCGGTCTCTGACCGGAGAAGCGCTGATTGTGACGGTGCTTGACACGATTGTCGCCATCACATCCGGCCTCATCATCTTTCCCGCCTGCTTTGCGTATGGCGTGGACCCGGGCGCGGGGCCGGGTCTCATCTTCAAGACGCTCCCGCTGGTATTCGAATCGATGCCGCTTGGAAGACTCTGGGGGACGGTGTTTTTCCTTTTTCTGTTTTTTGCAGCATTTTCTACGATGATCGGCGTATTCGAGAATCTTCAGTCCTACATGATCGACCTTCGCGGAACGCCGAGAAAGAAAGCCGGCATCATCAACGGCATCGCGCTGTCGCTTCTGGCGCTTCCCTGCGCCCTTGGGTTCAATGTCTGGAGTGCTTTTCAGCCACTGCGCGCGGGCAACTCGGTCATGGATCTGGAAGACTTCTATGTGTCGAATATATGCCTGCCGGTGGGTTCCTTTCTGATAATTCTGTTCTGTACACACCGCTTTGGCTGGGGATTTGACAACTACATACAGGAAGTCAATGAAGGCAGGGGGATGAAGATGTGGAAGGGCTTCCGGTTCTATCTGAGCTGGATCCTGCCGGCTATCACCGGATTCCTGGTTATTTACGGTATTGTGACATATTTCCTGTGAAGCGCCGGTGCTTTCTGCCGGGCACGATGACTTTTGAGCAGCTGTCTCTGTACCTGTCCGGGTACCGGGGCAGCTGTTTTTTCCCACTTGACAACTTACAGCCTAAGTGTATTATTATAAATAGTACAGATGACACGGAAGGACGTATATGAATAATGTCCTATATCTGACAGAGAGGAGGGCTATGCGCCAGTGGATATGATTCATCTTCAGGATCCGCGGCCGGTATACGAACAGATCGCGGAATATTTTGAAAAGCTGATACTCAGCGGTGTTATGCCCGAGGATGAGCAGATGCCCTCGGTGAGGCAGGTCGCGCAGCAGGAGTCTGTGAATCCCAATACGGTTCAGAAGGCATTCGCGGAGCTGGAGCGGGACGGATATATCTACACGGTGCGCGGACGGGGAAGCTTTGTGGCGGACGTCAGGCATCTTCAGATACTCCGTGAGAAGAAGCGGGAAGCACTGAAGGCACAGCTGGGTGCGAGTCTGCGGGAAGCCATGCAGGCTCAGATTCCAAAGGAGGAGATTCTGTCGCTTATTGAGGAGATATACAGGGAAGGAGGAGAGCATGTTTGAGATCCGGAATGTGACGAAACGCTTTGACGGCGTGCCCGCGGTCCTGAACATGAGTGCGGAAATTCAGGACAACCAGGTGTATGGCCTGATCGGCACCAACGGAGCCGGCAAGAGCACACTGCTCAGGATGCTGGCAGGTGTTCTGAAGGCAGACGAAGGGGATATCTGTTACAACGGAAAGCCGGTCTATGAAAACCCGGAGGTCAAAAGTCAGATCTGTTTTCTCTCAGACAGCTGGTATGCACCGGTCGGGGCTTCTCCGGAAGACATGGCGAAGACATATGAGACGTTTTATCCGGCATTTGATGAGAAGCGGTTCTTTTCGATGCTGGATAAAATCGGACTGGACAGAAAACGCCGGATCCGGACGTTCTCAAAAGGCATGAAGAAGCAGGTTTCGGTTCTGCTGGGAGTCTGCTCGAACACGGAAGTTCTTCTGTGTGACGAGACCTTTGACGGGCTTGACCCGGTGATGCGGCAGGGGGTGAAGAGTATCTTTGCCGGTGAGATGGCGGACCGGCCGTTCACGCCGGTCATCGCATCGCACAATATGCGGGAGCTTGAAGATTTCTGCGACGAGGTTGGCATGCTCTATAAGGGAGGTATTCTGTTCTCCCGGAATCTGGCTGACATGAAACTGGGGCTTCAGAAAGTGCAGTGTGTGATAGCGGATCCGCAGAAGCGTGACGCAATGCTTGCGAGGCTGCAGGTCGTGCGCCGTGAGGAACGCGGCTCCATGCTGACACTGGTGGTCAGAGGACAGGCACAGGGAGTGAAAGCTGTCGTAGATGCGGCTGAGCCGGTGTTTGCAGAACTTCTGCCGCTGACACTGGAGGAAATTTTCATCAATGAAACGGAGGTGGCAGGGTATGATATCCGGACTCTCTTTTCATAAACTGATCGCGCAAAACGTGCGGGAGCGCAGATGGCTGCCATTTCTGATCACTGTCACAGGCATCTTTGCGCTTGTGATCGGGTATTACTTCACGCTGGGCGATGCCATGACAGGAGGCCTGGACGGTGGCAGCGGATATTATGACCGCATCGCCTACATTGCGGAGAGTTATCTCGGCATCCGGTCCGCCTTTCTTGTCACACTGGCGCTCATCGCGGCGATTCTGGCCGGGTACAGCGGATACCTGTGGCTTCATTCGCAGGAGCAGGTGGATTTCTACAACAGCACGGCGGCGAGGAGGGGCGTTCTCTTTTCAGCAATTTTCACGTCAGGCGCACTGCAGGTTCTGGTGCCTTTCGTCGTCTGCGACCTTGCGGCGGTTATTCTGATGCCGGCGGCGAGGGGCGTGCTTTCCTGGCGGCTTGTGGGGATCGGACTTCGAGGGATGGCATTCGCCATTCTGGTGTTCTGCTGCCTGTATTCCTTTGTGGTGCTGGCGGTGGTGCTTTCAGCCCGGATCATGACGACGGTAGTCATGACGGCGCTGCTCTGGCTGTACGGACCGCTTCTGTACTGGCTGCTGGAAGCCTTGCAGTCTGTATTCTTTGACACGATTGTCCGTGCGGCATCCGATACCCGGTTTCTGTGGCTGTCGCCGGCGTTCCTGGCGTACGGGGCAGCGGAAGAACGGCTTGGCCATGCCGTTCCCTGCCTTGGGCTTCTCTGCTACGGTGCGGCAGCGTTTGCCGGTGCTCTGGCGGCGTACTGCCTGAGACCGTCGGAGGCGGCAGGCAATGCATTCCCTTTTAACCGGGAGACGACGGTGATCAAGTGCATGATCATGGTGCCGTCATCTCTTGGCATCGGCATGCTTCTGGGGACAATTGCCCATCAGAATGTTTCCGGCTACTACACCACGAATCCCGTTACCGGCGTAGTATACAGTTACAGCCCGTCGGTAAGTATCCCATGGATGGCATTCGGCCTGCTGTTTGGTGCATTCCTGATTCACACGGTGCTGGAGCTTTTGTTTCAGCCGGATTTCCGCAACATCAGGCGGCACTGGAAGTCGGGCTGCGCGGGGACGGCCATAAGTCTTGTGGTATTTGCCTTCATGGCGTGTGACCCAATGCGGGTGAATCTCTGGCTCCCGGACAAGACGGACGTCCAGGCGATGAGCGTGAATTCAAACGTCGCAGATCCGTGGCTCTCAGAGAATTCGTACTATGATTATTACGATTATGAGACAGGTGAAAGCGGTGCATTCTTCCGCGAGTACGGGGCTGCGTATGATCTGGCGCAGAACTGCGTGGAAAGCCGGGCATCCGGGAGGTTAACGGAGGCATCCGATGCAGAGAGTCGGGAGACCTCCGTCGTGATCGGATATCTTTTGAAGAACGGCCGGAAGGCTTATCGGAGATATCCGGTCAGCACAGCCCGGCTGTGCAGCGTGGCAGAAAAGCTGTCGGAGTCCGGGGAGTATCGGAAGAACTATTATCTGACAGCCGCGCTTCCGTCTGACTTCACAGATGCAGCTGTCTCGGCCTGGGATCCGGAAGACAGCGCAGACCCGGTCAGCCTGTCTCTGAATGCAGACAAGCGCCAGGCTCTGGTCGACGCGCTGGCGCAGGATTCGACATCTCAGACATTGGCACAGCTGGAGGCGCAGACGCCGCTGTGCACGCTGGAGATCCGAGGTATGACAGACGGAAAAGAAACTGCAGACTGGTCGAAGTATTATGACTATACCCTGTACATTTATCCGTCCTACAGCAATGTCCTGGAGCAGCTTGCAGCGATGGGCGTTTATCCGGAGAGAACATTCAAGGCCTCGGCGGGTTCGTATCCGAAGAAGCTGGATTTGTATCTATATGACGGTACGGATGATAAGGGACTCGAACTTACCGATCCGGCCGCAATTCAGGAGATGCTGTCTGTTCTGAAGCGGAAAACACAGATTCAGACGGAGAGAAGTACGGAAACCACAGCATCTGTCCAGGTGACATATCCCGACGGTACCTATCAGTCTTTTGAGCTCGCTCCGACATCTGAGACGACGTTCCGGGAACTTTTCAGGAAGTATAAGAGCCAGGAAGCCGCATCGCCGGCAGGGACAGGTGCCTGAACCGAACCGGCGGACAAGGCGCGGGGCCGGAAGCAGGCGGAAAGAAAGAGCCGCCCGAGGGAAAGAGCATGTGCTTGCCCTTTGACGGAGGCTGTGTTAAAATAATTTCCGCATGTAAAGGCAGCGGCAGACATACAGGAGCGCTCCTCAAAACGTCTGCCGCAGCTGCGAGGCTGTCTGCCGGCGTTTTGTTTCAGGCCGGCAAAATATTATATGTCGGCCTGTTTGTGTCTCTGTAGCTCAGCTGGATAGAGCGTCCGCCTCCTAAGCGGACGTTAATCGGCTGAAACCCTTGTAAAATAAGGGATTTCTCAATTTCATAGTGACTGAGAATGACTGAGAAGTGGTTTTTTGGTCATTTCAGATAGGTCTCTGTAGCTCAGCAGGATAGAGCACACGCCTCCTAAGAACTAGAAGAGTGCGATGTCTGTCAGGCATGAGAGAAGGACGCTCCGTTCAACAGAAGGTAAGAAATTACCGTAAGGAT
>DGVL01000058.1 GCA_002394965.1 Lachnospira sp. UBA4285 | reverse complement strand
GCCATGTTGGGACCGGTGATGATGGCGATCCTGTCCTCTTCCTTGTTCAGGAAGGTATCATTGGCCACAAACTGTTCGTCTCCCAGCATCTTTTCAACGACCGGGTGTCGCCCTTCTTTGATGTCAATGACGCCGCGGCTGTTGATCTTCGGGCGCACATAATTGTTCTGCTCCGCCACTTTGGCGAGTGAGCAGATTACATCAAGCGCCGCCAGTGCCTTGGAGGACGCACGCACGCGGTCAATCTGAGAGGCGATCTTCTCGCGGACCTCACTGAACAGATCATACTCCAGCGAGTTGAGCCTGTCCTCAGCTCCGAGAATTGTACTCTCCAGCTCCTTGAGCTCGCGGGTCGTGTAGCGCTCGGCATTGGTCAGTGTCTGCCTGCGCTCCCAGCTTTCCGGCACCAGCTGTTTGTAGGAATTGGTGACCTCAAAGTAATATCCGAACACCTTGTTGTAGCGGATGCGGAGATTCTTGATTCCGGTCTCCTCCCGGCCTTTCGTCTCAAGATCGGCAATCCACTGTTTCCCATCTGTCTTTGCCTTGCGCAGCCGGTCGGCTTCCTGCGAGTAACCTTCCCGGATGATGCCGCCATCGCGCAGCAGAATCGGAGGATCGTCTGTGATCGCCCTGCCAACCAGATCGTACAGATCCCGGCAGTCGTCGAGCTGTCCGTATATCTGTTCAAGCAGCGCTGCGTGAGCATTTGAAAGCAGTGCCTTGACGGGTGGGATCATCCCGATGGACGTGCGGAATGCGATAAGGTCTCTCGGATTCGCCGTCTTGCAGGAGATACGGGTCATGATCCGCTCCAGGTCATACACGGCGTCTAAAGACTCCCGGATCTCTTCGCGGTCTGCAGTGTTTGATAACATCTCTTCGATGGCATCCTGGCGCTTGATGATCTCCTTCTTGTCAAGGAGCGGCTGTTCAATGACGCTTCGCAGCGTCCTGGCTCCCATTGCCGTCTTCGTCTTGTCAAGTACCCAGAGAAGAGTCCCGCGCTTTGCTTTCTCCCGCAGCGTCTCCGTCAGCTCCAGATTGCGCCGCGACGAGCTGTCAATGAGCATGAACTTGCCGGTCAGATAGGGTGTTATCCGCGTGATATGCGGCAGCGAGTTCTTCTGCGTTTCGTAGAGATAATTCAAAACAGCTCCCGCCGCAAAGAAGCCGGTCGGAAAGTCGGTGAGTCCCAGTCCGTCAAGAACCGCGACATTAAAGTGCTCCCGCATGCGCCCTTTTATTGTTTCCTCGTCAAAGTAACGGTTGTCGAGCACCGAGATGCAGATGTGCTGGCGCTCCTTCAGATCGTCCAGAGAGATCCCGCTCATCGCGAAATACTGGTTGGTGATGATCTCCGCAGGGCTCACCTTGGCGATCTCATCAAACAGTTCCCGGCTGTCCTTCACCTCCGTCACGAAAAAGTCGCCCGTCGAATAGTCGCAATACGCAACTCCGAGATGCTCCCCAAGATAGGCGATCCCCATCAGGTAATTGTTGCGCTTTTCGTCGAGCGCGCCGGGCTCCATGTTGGTCCCGGGCGTGACGATTCGGATCACATCCCGCTTGACAAGGCCCTTGGCTGTCTTCGGGTCCTCCATCTGCTCGCAGATGGCAACCTTGTGTCCGTTCTTCACGAGCCGGTCGATGTAGGTCTGTGCCGCGTGAAACGGAACGCCGCACATAGGAGCCCTCTCCTCTGTCCCGCAGTCCTTGCCGGTGAGTGTCAGTTCAAGTTCGCGCGACACCGTCTTCGCATCGTCAAAGAACATCTCATAAAAGTCACCGATCCGGTAAAACAGTATGCAGTCCTTGTACTTTTCTTTCATCTGCAGATAATGCTGCATCATTGGACTGAATGTCATGTCAGGCTCCTGTTCCTCACGCTTTCTCACCCAGATAGTAAAATCCCTTTGATCTCACGAGCTTCACAGGCACGATCGTCCCCACAAGGGACGCATCTCCCGGAAAGTGTACCAGGAGATTATTCGTCATGCGCCCGGTCACAAGAGACGGATCATGTTCATTCACCTGTTCGACGAGAACCGGTTCCGTCCGGCCTTCGTAACGACGATTCTCCTTCGCGGCGGTCTCATCCACAACTTTCAGGAGCCTGTCAAATCTCTCCTTTGCGACAGATTCCGGAACCTGCGCCATTTCGGCCGCCGGCGTGCCGTGCCGTATGGAGTACAGGAAGGTAAATGCACTGTCAAACCGCGCCTTCCTCACCACATCCAGGGTATCCTCAAAATCCTCTTCCGTCTCGCCCGGGAATCCTACGATGATGTCCGTGGTAAGCGATACATCCGGTATCTTCTCGCGGATCCGGCTCACAAGGTCAAGGTAGGACTCTTTCGTGTAGTGCCGGTTCATGCTCCTTAAGATCCGGCTGCTGCCGGACTGAAGCGGCAGATGGACATGGTTGCATATCTTCTCCGACCGGCTCATAACATCGATCAGCTCGTCCGAGAAATCCTTCGGATGCGGCGTCATGAAACGGATTCTGTCGATTCCCGGTATTTTCTCGATCTGCGTCAGAAGCTGTGGAAATGTCACAGGCTCGTCCAGGCCGCGCCCGTATGAGTTGACGTTCTGACCCAGAAGCATGACTTCACGCACGCCGTCAGAGGCCAGACGGCAGCACTCCTGCACAATGTCCTCCGGCGTCCGGCTCTTCTCCCGGCCTCTGACATACGGCACGATGCAATAAGTGCAGAAGTTATCGCAGCCGTAAGTGATGTTGACACCGGACTTGAAGCGATACTTGCGGTCGGCCGGCAGATCCTCGACGATCGCCTTCGTGTGGTCCCAGATGTCGATGATCTGTGAGCCGCTCTCCAGGCGGCTGTGGAGAATCTCCGCCAGCGCAAACACATTGTAGGTGCCGAAGACAAAGTCGACAAACCGGTATTTCTCCCGGATCGTCTGCACGATATCCGGTTCCTGCATCATGCAGCCGCAGATCCCGATGAGCATATCCGGATTGTGATCCTTGTAGTTGTGAAGATGTCCGAGCCGTCCGAACACACGGGTGTTGGCGTTCTCGCGGACTGTGCAGGTGTTGTATATGACAAGATCCGCATGCTCATCCTCCGTGTTCTCAAAGCCGATCTCCTCAAGAATCCCGCGCAGTTTCTCGGAGTCCCTCGCATTCATCTGACAGCCGAATGTCACGACACAGCTTGTGAGCCTGCGCCCGCGCCTTTTTTCCTCTTCCTGCAGCCACTCCCTGTCAAGCTCCAGATACCGGCGCTGCTCCTCAAGCAGCCGGCTGCTCTCTTCCTTTATCTCAAGATCACTCATCTGTGAATATCCTTTTCTCTAAATAAAATACATTCGTCCTCTGTGACGATGGCCGACACTCTCAGGTCCTTTTCACAGACCGGCACCCGCTGCACAATCTGAAACGAATAGGCCGCGGCACAGCAGAACACATCTCTGCATCCGGAAAGGGTCCGGTCATAGTACCCGCCGCCGTAACCCAGCCTGTGACACGCCCGGTCAAAGGCAAGCCCCGGCATAAGGCAGAAGCAGCCCGCGAAGTCTTCCCCCGAAAGATCCGCCGTCTCACAGGACGCATCCGGCTCCCGGATTCCAAAGACGCCGGGGACCAGATCAGCAAGACACTTCACGCGCCTGAAAGCCATATGCTTCCCCGTTACTTTCGGCAGGAAGAGCTCTTTCTCCAGGTCAAGGCATGTCTGCAGAAATGCACTTGTGTCAATCTCTGTTCCAAACGATGCATAGGCCAGGACCTTTCTGCATCTTGCAAATTCCGGGAGGGCATAAATCTGCCGCCAGATCGCCTCGTCGGCCCTGCGGCGGGTTTCTCCGGTGAATTCCTGGCGCAGCGCCTTCATCTGCCGGCGCAGCTCCCATTTTTCTGCATTCAGATCATGTGTCATGCAAACACCAGAATCACTTTCTCCGGCTCCTCGATACAGCTTAAGAACCGGCCGGAGGCGGATGCCAGCGGCACGCCCTTGAACTGCGGAAAACGGTACACCGAGAGCAGGTCTTTCTCACCACCAGACAGAATTCCCTTGCGGCGGGAATGCAGAATAACCAGGTCACCTGTGACGGCAACCACGCGGGTGCCCGCCGGAAGATGCATCTGGACCCGGGAGGTATCCAGGTTGATAATGCGCAGATTTTTTCCGCTCTCGTCAAAAAGATACGGCGTATCGCCGATGACATAGGTTCCCAGAAGCTCCGTGATGGTCGGGCGGCTCTTGTTCATCCGCACCCGGCTTGTCCCCTCCTGCGTATTGTAGATCACGATCTCCTCCCGGCCGGTCGGAATGCTGTAGCGGGCGTAGATAAGATCTTTTCCGCTGTGACGCATATAGGGATACGTGATGTCGCCGTCGCTTGCATCGATCAGGTTTGAGAACAGGCTCTCCAGGCTCACCTGAAGCTCCGAAAAGAACTGCCGGATATTAATCAGAGCGATCCCCTCCGGCATCATCTGAAGCAGCTTGAGACTGGCCGTCGCGTCCGATACCACCCCGTCCGTCAGATCTTTCTCGGTGAGCGGCTGGCCGAAGTGCACCGCCGCCAGTCCGTCGGAAAGCGGCAGGATGCGCGAGATACCGCTTTTCCTCACGATCGGGTTGTGGATCTGAGACAGTGTCACCTTGTCCTCTCCGGCGCTCGCAAGATACAGCGTAAACTGCGAGGTCCCGAGCTGAATATTCTTGTCCTCGCGCTGGATCAGCACATGGTCCTCATTCAGGACAAAGATCGTAAAAAAGACCGAATAGCGGAATTCCAGCATTCCGGTCTTAAAGCTCACCAGCTGTGTAATCTCCCCATCCTTCAGCCCGTAGCGGTACAGGGTCATGCGGATCTTTCCGAAGCCCTCGCCGGCCTCTTCCGCACCAAGAAACATGACATATGGATGGCTGATCTGCGCATAGCGTATGTCCTCGGAAAAAAACTTCGGGATATCCGGTGCCACCTCGGTCTGCTGTTTGGTGCGGGTATCGATGATGTAAAGCTTCTCCGCCTCATAGTCCCCGCAACGTTTCTCGCGGTCCGTCCTCGTCACACTCAGGCAGTCGCCGGCGACAAATCCCAGCCGCCCGCCCGGGAAATGCCGTATGATCTGAATATCCATAGGCTCTCACCTGTGCGGGAACAGAGTACCCGTGTGCTCACCGTTCAGGATCCGACGGATGTTGTCGATGTCGTTTCCATTGGCGATGACCATACTTGCGCCGCTGTTCGTGGCTATTCTGGCGGCCTCAAGTTTGCTTTTCATGCCACCGGTTCCAAAGGAACTTCCGGAATGATCTCCGCCCATAGAGAGCACTTTACTGTCAATGACGTCGATCTCATCAAAGAGCCGGGCATTCCGGTCAAGTTTCGGGTCCGTTGAGAACATGCCGTCGATGTCCGTCAGAAGAATCAGGAGATCCGCACCGATGAGAGCGGCTACTGATGCGGAAAGTCTGTCATTGTCGCCGAATGTCTGCACTTCCGGGATCTCATCGGTCGATACCGAGTCGTTCTCATTGATGATCGGGATGGCGTGGATCGAGAGCAGCTCCAGCAGTGTACTTCGCGCATTATCCCTCGTGACCGGCAGTCCCAGGTTGACGCGGGTCAGAAGGACCTGCGCCGCGACAGTGCTGTACTCTGCGAACAGCTTCTGGTAGACGCTCATGAGTTTGGCCTGTCCGACAGCTGCGCATGCCTGTTTCATCTCCAGACTGTCAGGACGCTGCGTGATACCGAGCGTCGTCCGCCCCACGGCGATCGCGCCTGAAGAAACGAGGAGAACATCCCTCCCTGAGTTCTTGATATCCGTCAGCGTGCGGGCAAGTTTCTCCATCTTGCCGAGATTCAGTCTTCCGGTCTGCTGATGCATCAGCGAGGAAGATCCGATCTTCACGACGATTCTCCGGCAGGACTTCAGTTCGTCTCTGTGTCTGCTCTCACTCATACTCTCACCCGATTTCTGCTTTAAATTCCGCGCTGCAGAAGTGTCCGGCGACGCTGAACATTCCCGGAGTCTTCTGCCCGCATCTTATGTATTTTACCGTAAGCGGATACATTTGTCACGGACCGCACAGTATAGCGGCCACCGCCTCGGCGGTGCGGATGCCGTCCACGGCAGCGGATGTGATTCCGCCCGCATAACCCGCCCCTTCGCCGCAGGGGAAGAGCCCGCCAAGTGGCGACTGAAAAGTCCCGTCCCGGATGATCCGCAGCGGGCTGGATGTTCTCGCCTCAACGCCCATGAGCAGAACATCGTCTCTGTCGAAGCCGCGAATCTTCCCGGCAAATGCCGGAAACGCCGCCAGCAGGCTCTCCGACACAAACGCCGGGAGACAGCCGCGCACGTCACCAAATGCCCAGGCGCCTTTTGTCTGCGGAGTGATGGCACCACATCCCGACGAAATGCGGTTCTCGCAGAAGTCCGCGTAAAGCTGTACCGGAATCTTTCCGCCGGCAGCCCGGTATGCTGCCGCCTCCAGGCGTTCCTGGAAGGCAAGCCCCGACAGACAGTCAGCGCCGAAGTCGTCTGGCGTGACGGTGACGACAATGGCCGAGTTGGCGTTCTCTCCCGAACGGCCGGAGTAGCTCATGCCGTTCACCACGAGGTGTCCCGGATCACTGGCCGAGTTGACAACATACCCGCCGGGGCACATGCAGAAGCTGTACACGCCCCGGCCGGTCGGAAGATTCTCCGTCAGTTTGTAGGATGCAGGCTCAAGGCCGCATGCGCGCATCACATCGCGGTTCGCGTAGTGCGAACCGTACGCGAATTCATCTATCATCTGCTGCGGATGCTCACAGCGCACCCCGACGGCAAAAGACTTGGGCGTCATCGCGACGCCTTCTCCTGCGAGTTCACGGAACGTGTCCCTCGCCGAATGGCCGACGGCAAGTATCAGTGTCTTTGCCGCTCTTTCCTGTTCACGCCCCGCCTCGTCAATGTATCTCACAGCACGGACACGGCCCTGCTCTTCTATTATCCCGGTGAAGCGGCAGGAAAAGTGTACCTCCGCGCCAAGAGACAGGATCTCCTCCCGGATAGACGGGATGACCTTCGCGAGCACATCGGTGCCGACGTGCGGGTGCTGATCCGTAAAGATCTCCTCCGGCGCACCGTGCGATGCAAAAGTATGAAGCACTTCCTGAATCCGCCCGTTTTTATCGCCGATGCCGGTTGAAAGTTTCCCGTCTGAAAACGTTCCGGCGCCGCCCTCGCCAAACTGAACATTGCTCTCAGGGTCAAGTGCCCCGCCGTCCCAGAATCGCTGCACGTCCCTCCGGCGCTCTTCTGCCTTCCTGCCTCTCTCGAGGACGACCGGGCGGAATCCCGCTCTGGCAAGCTCCAGCGCGGCAAAGATGCCTGCCGGCCCGAAGCCTACTATGACCGGTCTTTCCTCCTCTGTGAGCCTGCGGCTGCAGGTTCTCGGAAATGTATACTCTTTCTCCCTGTACAGGCTCACACCCGGGGCGTGTCGTTCAAGGATCTTCTCAAGGCTCAATTCCCGGCCATTCACCAGTATCCGGCTCACAGCGACGGTCAGCACCGCAGACAGCTCACCGTGATGTCTGGAGTCGACAGACCGTTTCAGCATTCGAAAATCGACCTGTGCCCCGGCCGGCAGACGCAGTGCCCGGATGATGGCACGGCACACATCTTTTTCCCGATATGGCAGTTTCAGACGTATCTGTGCGACTCGAATCATGATTTCTTTCCCTTCACATAATGAGCGGCTCCCTTTGCCGCCAGGTTCCCGGAAGCCCAGGCCCAGTGCAGATTAAAGCCTCCGCACGGCCCGTCCACGTCAAGAATCTCGCCCGCAAGGAACAGCCCCGGCACGTTTACAGCCATCATGGTCTGCGGATCCACCGCTTCTCTGGCGACGCCGCCCTGGCACACCTGCGCCTGGCTGAAATCCTTGTACCCGGTGACATGCACGGGAAAGTCCTTGGCCAGCGCAAGCATCGCAAGAACAGCTTTTTCTCCCAGTTCGCCTGAATGTGCCTTCTCGCTGATATCAAGTTTTCTCGCAAGCGTCTGTACGAGTTTTCTGGGAAGCATGCCCTGCAGGAGCTGCACGATATTGCGGTCTGCGCAAGTGGAAAGCCTGCCGGCGATTGGAAGAAGATCCGCCTTGTCATACTCCGGAAGAAAGTCCATGTGTACCCTGAGCCTTCTGTGACACGCCAGGGCTTTGACCGCCAGACGGCTGACCTGAAAGACCGGGATCCCGGAGATTCCGAAGTCCGTCAGCTGAATTTCGCCTGTGTCCTGCGCCCGCTCATTCCCACAGCAGACCGTGACACATGCGTGCGTCCTGACGCCCGCCCACACGCCCGCATATGGTTCATCGCACAAAAGCGGGGTCAGGGCTGGAAGGACCGGGTTCACAGGAAGATTCAGAGAAGCTGCCAGCGCAATGCCGCTTCCGTCCGAACCGGTTCTGGGTGCCGCTTTCAGGCCGCACGCAAGCAGCACGGCCTTTGAAAAAAAGGATGTGCTGTTTTCGCCGGCGGTCACCCGAAAACCGCGCCCGGTTCTTCTCACGGATCGGACGGCGCTCTCTGTCTGAAACGTGGCCCCGGCCTCCCGCGCCGCGAGTACCAGCGCATCCGCGACCGCCGCGGCCTGTCCGGATCTCGGATACAGACAGTCACCGCGGCTTACCAGCGGCACGCCGATGGCAGAAAATTCCTGCATCAGTGCCTTCACCGATAACGCATCAAGCGCCGGTGCGGTGAATTTCCGCATCGGCGCCGGATAAGAATCAGCGGAGACGGTCAGATTGCTGACATTGCACCGGCCGTTTCCTGTTATCAGTATCTTCTTTCCTGTTCTTTCTTTTTTCTCAAGTACAAGAACCGTGAGGCCGGCCTGAGCGGCTCTGCGGGCCGCGAAAAGCCCGCAGGCCCCGCCGCCCGCGATGATCAGATCGTATGTTCTCTCATCTGTCAAGACTGATTTTCCTCTCAGATCTTCACGGAGACAATTCTCGGATTGAGGCCGCCCTCGCGCAGTGCCGTGACGATCTGGTCCTTGTGCTCGTGGCCGAACGCCTCGATCGTCACGCGCAGTTCAACCGCAGCGGCGCGATTGATGGACACAAACTGATTGTGCTCGAGTCGGATGACATTGCCCTTGTTCTCGGCGATGATCGACGCGACTTTGACCAACTCGCCCGGCTTGTCCGGGAGCAGAACGGACACCGTGAATATACGGTCGCGCAGAATAAGGCCCTGCTGCACGACAGACGACATCGTGATGACATCCATGTTGCCGCCGGACAGAATGCAGGCGATCTTTTTGTTCTTCACATTCAGATGCTTCGCGGCCGCCACAGTCAGCAGACCGGAATTCTCGACGATCATCTTGTGATTCTCGACCATGTCAAGGAACGCCACGACAAGCTCGTCGTCTGGCACTGTGATCACGTCGTCCAGATTTTTCTGAAGGTACGGGAAAAGCTTTGACCCCGGAGTCTTTACGGCTGTGCCGTCAGCGATTGTGTTGACACTTGGAAGTGTCACGACGTGCCCGGCCGCGAGAGACTCCTGAAGGCAGTTGGCACCCGCCGGCTCTACTCCGATGACCTTGATGTTCGGATTGAGCATCTTGGTAAATGTCGACACGCCCGTGGCGAGGCCGCCGCCGCCCACCGGGACAAGGATGTAGTCGACGGTCGGAAGATCGCTGATAACTTCCATGGCGATGGAGCCCTGGCCGGTCGCAACTTCCAGGTCGTCGAACGGATGGACGAAGGTCAGACCCTCTTTCTCGGCCAGCTGCATGGCGTACTCACAGGCCTCATCGTACACGTCACCGTGCAGGATAACCTCCGCGCCGTATCCCTTTGTGCGGTTCACCTTGATGAGAGGTGTCGTCGTCGGCATGACAACGACAGCGCGCACGCCATACTTCGATGCGGCGTAGGCGACTCCCTGCGCGTGGTTCCCGGCAGAAGCCGTGATAAGTCCTTTCTTCCTCTCCACTTCCGACATGGTGCTGATCTTGTAGTACGCGCCGCGCACTTTGTAAGCGCCGGTGTACTGCATATTCTCCGGCTTCAGATAGATTCTGTTGCCGGTCTGTGCACTGAAATACTCCGAGTACATGAGAGGTGTCGGCGTTGTGACTTCTTTGACTTTTGCGGCGGCTTCCTCGAATTTTTCCAGAGAGAGTTCCTTCATCATGATTCCTCATCCTCCTCGTCCTGACTGTCCTGCTGGTTCTCATCATCCTGCGCAAAAAGCGCGCGGACATAAGAATCCGAGTCGAATTTCTGCAGGTCTTCGACCTGCTCTCCCACGCCGATGTACTTGACCGGAACGCCGAACTCCGTCTGGATCGCGACGGCGATGCCGCCTCTTGCCGTTCCGTCCATCTTGGTCAGGACGATGCCGGTGATATCCATGATGTCGCGGAATTCCTTGAGCTGTGACAGAGCGTTCTGACCGGTCGTTCCGTCCAGAACCAGCAGATTTTCCCTGTAGCAGTCAGGATACTCCCTTTGAATTACCCTGTCAATTTTAGCCAGTTCCTGCATCAGGTTTTTCTTGTTGTGAAGACGTCCTGCCGTATCGCAAAGAAGCACATCGGCATCCCTTGCTTTTGCGGCGGCCACCGCATCAAAGATCACGGCAGCCGGGTCTGATCCCTCTCCCTGCGCGATGATCTCCGTGCCCGTGCGTTCAGCCCAGGCGGTGAGCTGCTCGATGGCAGCCGCCCGGAAGGTATCTGCCGCGGCGAGAATCACCTTTTTCCCCTCGCCCTTCAGAATTCCGGCCAGTTTGCCGACGGTCGTGGTCTTTCCGACGCCGTTGACGCCGATCAGAACGACGACAGACTTCCGATTCTCGAATTCATACGCGTTCGGGCCAAGGCTCATCTTCTCGCTGATCGACTCGATGAGAAGCTCACGGCACTCCGCCGGATCCTTGATGTGCTCTTCCTTGACACGTTCCCGCAGGCGCTCCAGGATCTCATCTGTCGCCCGCACACCCATGTCCGCCATGATCATGGTCTCTTCCAGGCTGTCGTAGAAATCGTCGTCAATCTCGGAGAAACCGGAGAATATGTGATCAAAGCCCTTGCTCATCGCGGTTCTGGTCTTGGAGAGTCCCGCTTTCAGTCTGCTGAAAAGTCCCATCTGGCCTTCAGGCTCCTTTCTGTTCTTCTTCATCCAGCTCGTCGGAGATCAAATCAACGGAAACCAGCGTGGATACGCCCTTTTCCTGCATCGTGATCCCGTAGAGCCGGTCGGCGGCGTTCATCGTGCCGCGGCGGTGCGTGATGACAATAAACTGCGTATGATCGGTCAGCCGGTGCAGGTATTCTGCAAAACGCGCGACATTGGCGTCGTCAAGCGCCGCCTCGATCTCGTCCAGCAGGCAGAACGGCGACGGTTTCAGACTCTGAATAGAGAATAGAAGAGCGATTGCCGTCAGTGCCTTTTCGCCGCCGGACAGCTGCATCATGTTCTGAAGTTTCTTCCCCGGCGGCTGTGAGACAACGGTGATGCCCGCCTCAAGAATATCATCCGTCTCGTCCAGCAGCAGCGTTCCGTTTCCCCCTCCGAAGAGCTCCTTGAAGACGCGGTTGAACTCATTCTGGATAATCCGGAACTTCTCCCGGAACTGCCGCCTCATGCCGTCGTCCAGGTCACCTATGATCTTCTGAAGCGACGCGGCTGCCTTCACCAGATCATCATGCTGCGCCCTCAGGAACTCATACCGCCCGCTCACTTCTTTGTACTGGGCGATCGCGTTGACATTGACGGATCCGAGCGCCTTGATGCTCTGGCGGCACTGGGTGATGTCTTTCTTGAGCTTTGTAAGCGACGTGAGTTCCGGATCCCGCATGGCAGCGGCCGAGCTGTATGTGAGCTCATACTCATTCCACATGTAATCCGAGAGCTGGGAGAGCTGTTCATCCAGCTTTTCCTTGCGCGAAGTCAGACGGAATACTTCCTTCTCCATATCACTTAAATCCGAGGAGATCTGTTCCCTGCGCTCAAAGAACGTCCGGTTTTTCTCTCTGGCTTTGTCCCGTCTTTCCTGCAGAGCTTCCAGTTCCCGCGTGAGGGTATCTTTCTCTTTTTCACCCGCCTCAGCGGTAATTGAAATCTGGCGGATCTGCTCCTGCATTTTTTCTTTCTGACTCGTTGTTTCTGCAATCTGCGCCTGTGCCTGCCGGATCCGGGCTGTAAGCTGCTCTTTCTCATTCTGCAGTCTCTTCCGGTTCTCTTCCAGGAATTCCTCCTTCTGAAGCGTAGAGGCGTACGTCAGCTTCAGTTTCTGAGACGACTCGCGCAGCGCATTCAGGTCTTCTTCTTTCCCGGTCCGTTCACGGCTCAAACGGTTCTGCTGTTCCTTCAGTACGCCGTCCTGATCCCTGAGATCCTGCAGTTTCTGCTGCAGCCCGGAGAGCGTCTCATCAACAGCCGAGATTTTCTCTGTCAGATCCCGCACCTCGTCTCCGTTCCCGGAATACAGAGATACGATCTCGTCCTTCTTTTCCGATGCTTGTTTCAGATTCATGTCTGCCGTGTTGGCGGCAAGACGGATTTCCTGCAGACGGGTCTGGCTCTGTTCCAGTTCGCGGCGGACACGTGCCTGGCTGCTCTTTCTCTCCTCTGCCTCACGGCGCACCTCTCCTATTGCCTGTGTGAGCTTTCTGACATTGGCCTCGGCGTTTTCAATCTCCCGCCGCCTTCCGAGCAGATTTCCGGCAGTTCGGAAAGCACCGCCGGTCATGGAGCCGCCGGGATTCAGCTGTTCGCCCTCGAGCGTCACGATCCGCAGAGAATAATGATATTTCCGGGCGATTTTTAGAGCGTTGTCGATCGTATCTGCCACAAGTACACGCCCGAGCAGAAATCTGGCAAGCACCCGGTATTCCGGACCAAAAGTCACAAGATCACTTGCCGCGCCGATAGCACCCGTTTCACGTAGTGCCGGACTTTCCTCGATCGTGCCGCGCACGGTAAGAGCGTCAAGCGGGAGGAACGTCGCGCGCCCGGCGTGCGATTCCTTCAGAAACTGTATGAGACTCTTCGCAGTACTCTCCGTATCGGTGACAATATTCTGAATCGCACCGCCCAGTGCTGTCTCTATAGCTGTCTCATATTTCTTCTCAACCTTGATGAGATCCGCAACCACACCGCGTATCCCCGGCTGTTTGTCTTTCATCTGCATGATGCGCCGGACAGCGTTTCCGTACCCGTCATAGCGCTCCGCGATGGCTGACAGCGCCTCTGCCCGGGATTTTTCCCGGTGGAACTCTCCTGTCATCCGGTTCAGGCTGTCCTGTGCCTTCGTCTCCTGCTGGCGCAGCGCTGCCAGTTCTCCGGTGCGCTGTTGTATGAGTTTCTCAGTTTCCGAGGCTTCCTGTTTCAGTTCCTCCAGCTCTTTTTCAAAGGAACTCACAACGCTTTTCTGCTCTTTTTCCTGTGTCTTTCTCTGGACAATCCGGTTCTGCAGCGTCGCCCTGCGAATCCCGTACTGATCCCGCAGTGTCTCCTGTTCGCGGATCCTGGCCGTCATGTCCGAGACTGCCGAAAGCCCCGCGATAATCTGCGCATTGCAGTCTTCTATCTTCTTTTCTGTATTCCGGATTTCCTGCTCTGCCGCACTCTGCTTCTCCTCCAGCTCTTTCTGGGATTCCCGGTATTCCGAGAGGGAGGCCGCCATATCCGAGCGCTGACTTTCCAGCCTGGATGCCTCTTCCTGCGCCTTTTCAAGTGCTTCTTCAGCCGCGGCAGCTTTGTCCTTCACCGCATCCAGCTCTTTTTCGGCCGCATCAAGCTGCTGGGCGGAAAGATTGCGGCTGCCCGACAGCCGCTCAAGATTCACGGAAATCGCATTCCGCTTTTCTTCTTTCTCCTGAGTCAGCTTCTCTAGACTTGCGATCTCCTGCTCCGCCTGCTCGTATTCAGCCCTGGTCGTTTCCAGCTCTTTCTTTGAATCTTCCACCTGGCCGGCTGCCTGTGTCAGGAGCTTTTCGTTGTCAGACATTCCCTGCCGAAGCTGGTCATTCTGAATCAGAAAGCTGTTGACATCATACTTCTTCAGCGTGTCCCGAAGTCCCAGGTACTCTTTCGCCTTCTTCGACTCTTCCTCGAGCGGCCCAACCTGTTTCGTGAGCTCGTTCAGGATATCGTCCACGCGCGTAAGGCTGTCCTGCTCTTTCTCGAGCTTCTTCACTGCCTCCGCCTTGCGTCTCTTGAACTTCACGATGCCGGCCGCCTCGTCAAAGAGCTCCCGCCGGTCCTCCGGCTTACCCGACAGAATCCGGTCAATCTGCCCCTGCCCGATGATCGAGTACCCTTCCTGTCCGATACCCGTATCATAGAACAGCTCCTGAATGTCCTTCAGGCGGCAGGTGTTTCCATTTATCCTGTACTCGCTCTCGCCCGACCGGTACACACGGCGCGTCACCGTCACTTCATCGTACTCAATCTGCAGAACGTGGTCAGCATTGTCAAACGTGATGGAGACCGAGGCAAATCCAAGCGGCCGGCGGTTCTGCGTGCCGGCGAAAATCACATCCTCCATCTTCGCCCCGCGCAGCTCCTTTGCCGACTGTTCACCGAGCACCCAGCGGACCGCA
>DGVL01000057.1:2419-3172 GCA_002394965.1 Lachnospira sp. UBA4285 | reverse complement strand
CTTGTTCAGCAGCAGCGCCGCCAGAGCGCGGAACGCCAGATTCAGTTTGAAATCATATCATAGGATTTCATTATTCAGAAAATAACGATGACAGGGGAATACAGAACGAAATGATCAGGAGCATGACCGGTTACGGCAGTGCCAAAGGAACGGTAGCGGGGTTTGCCGTCACGGTTGAACTGCGGAGCGTGAACAACCGTTACCTCGATCTCGGCATCAAACTTCCGCGCGGATTTCTTTTCGCGGAAAGCGAGATCAAAAACTATATCCAGAAAAGAGTTTTCCGCGGTAAAGTGGACTTTTTCTTAACGCTGGACACCGTGGAGAGTGATCAGACTCGGATCCGGGTGAATACGAGACTTGCCGAAGCGTATCGGAACGCAATTACGGAGATCGGACAGGATCTGGCGCTGCCGGCTTCTGTCTCGGCTTTGGACATTGCGCGTTTCTCGGATGTCCTCTCGCTGGAAAAGGAAGAGCTGGACCAGGATGCATTTCTGGAGCAGCTTCTGCCGCTGCTGGATGCCGCACTCTCCGACTTCAATGCCATGCGGACCAGAGAAGGCGAGAAGCTGGCGGAAGATCTGCTGCAAAAGGCAGATAAAATAGAAGAGATGGTCCAGGCTGTAGAATGTAAGGCACCCAATACCGTATCGGCTTATCGCGAACGCCTGGAGGCAAAGCTGCGTGAGATCCTGAATGACAGTTCGGTTACAGAAGAGCGCGTCATTGCCGAGGCGGCGATTTTCGCAG
>DGVL01000057.1:0-2371 GCA_002394965.1 Lachnospira sp. UBA4285 | reverse complement strand
CGGCGATTTTCGCAGACAGGGTAGCAACCGATGAAGAGACGGTGCGTCTGCACAGCCATTTGTCACAGTTCCGCAAGCTGATGGCAGAGGGATCCCCCATCGGAAGAAAACTTGATTTCCTGATTCAGGAATTTAACCGGGAAGCAAATACCATTGGTTCCAAATGCCAGGATTCCGAGATCGCCTATCTCGTGGTAGAACTCAAATCGGAGATCGAGAAGATCAGAGAACAGGTGCAGAACATTGAATAGCTTCTCGGATGTGACGCTGCTGGCGATAGGTTTCGGTAACTACATCGCAGCGGATAAAATTGTCTCGATCCTCTCGCCGGACTCGGCACCCATCAAGCGCATGATCACCGATGGGAGAGAACGGGGCCTGCTGGTGGACGCTTCCTTCGGAAGGAGCACCAGATCGGTGATCCTGATGAACAGCAATCATATGATTCTCTCATCTTTGACGCCGGAGGAACTGGCGCAAAAGATGAGGAGTGAAACAGAAAACGGAGGATCACGCAACGAATGATCAAGAAGGGTAAACTCATCATTCTCTCCGGACCGTCGGGTACCGGAAAGAGCACCGTGGTGTTCAAAGCCATGGAAGGAAGAGCAGACCTGTGCTTTTCCACCTCTGTCACGACACGCCCTCCGCGCAGCGGAGAGGTTGACGGGAGAGAGTACTTCTTCATCGATCAGGCACGTTTTGACAAAATGGTCGAAAACAACGAACTTCTGGAACATGCATGCTATGTGTCCAATTCGTACGGGACTCCGCGGCCTTTTGTGGAAGCTCAGCTCCAGAAAGGCATGAACGTGATTCTGGATATCGAAGTTCAAGGGGCCAGACAGGTGAAGGAAAAGATGCCGGAGGCCGTGACCATCTTCATCATGCCGCCGTCCATGGCAGAGCTTCGAAGCCGTCTGGAAGGACGCGGCACGGACACACCGGAGGCCATCGATGCAAGAATCGCCCGGGCCCGGGAAGAGATTCTGGAAGCGGACTTCTACGAGTATCTGATCGTGAATCGGGATGTGGAAACCGCCGCAAATGAATTCAGCGCCATCATCTCCGCAGAGCAGTGCCGGTTTGACCCGCTGCTTGCAAAGAAGATTGCAGAATAAGAACCACCGCGCAATGAAGGCTTGAAAAAAGACATTTCAAGTCTATCATCTATCATTAGAGAAAAGGAAATGATTGTATCATGATGCTTTATCCCCCTGTGGCCGAACTCGTAGAGAAAGTCGGCAGCCGCTATCAGCTTGTAAACCTTGTTGCCAGAAGAGCAAGAACGCTTTCCGCCGAGGCGGAAAACCATGAGATCACACTTGAGAAAAAGCCCGTTTCCACGGCGATCGACGAGGTTTATACCGGGAAACTGACCATCCAGTAATTTGCCGGGAGCCATGTTCGCCAGAATTGCGGTATCGGCAGCGACCTACGCCATCGACAAACCGTACGATTATCGCATACCCGAAGAGCTTCTTCGAACCGTGCAGCCGGGGATCCGGGTGTTTGTTCCGTTCGGAAAAGGGAACCGGGTGACGGAAGGAATTGTGCTGTCCCTTTCAGAAGAGAGCAGCTATCCGGACTGCAAGGATATTATTCGGGCGGCGGATTCGGAACCGCTGATCAGCAGGGAACAGCTGAGGCTTGCTCTTTTCATGCGGGAGCGCTACTTCTGCACCGTGTACGACGCGGTCAGAGTGATGCTTCCGGCAGGACTGTGGTTTGACCGGACAGGACGTCAGAAAACCCGGGATAAGACCCGGGAGATGGTGCGTCTTGCCATTCCGTCAGACGAAGCGGCAGCTTTCGTGGAAGCCCGCCGGGCCAAAGCGCCGAAACAGGCGGAGCTGGTCGATCTGCTCTGCAGTTTTGAGGTGCTTTCCAGCCTGGACCTGATGCAGTTCACGGGAGCCGGAAGAGCCACGCTCAAGACACTTGAGTCGAAACAGATTATCGAGCTCTTCCGGACGGAAGTTCTGCGCCGCGTTGTGCCCGACAGTGTCGAAGAGATGCCCCTGCCGGAGCTGAATGAGGAACAGAGCGCTGCTTTGAACGTGATTGTGAATCAGCTGGACAGCGGAGGAACGAACAGAGTCAGTCTCCTTTCCGGTGTGACGGGAAGCGGGAAGACCAGCATTTATGCCCACCTGATTTCCCGGACGCTGAAAAAAGGGCAAGGCGCGATGCTTCTTGTGCCGGAAATATCCCTGACCCCGCAGATGCTGTCGGTATTCAGCGCCTGGTTTGGAAAGACGGTTGCCGTGCTGCACAGCGGCCTATCCGCCGGAGAGCGCTATGATGAATGGAAAAGGATCCGCCGCGGAGAAGCGCATCTTGTCATCGGAACCAGAAGCGCGGTCTTTTC
>DGVL01000016.1 GCA_002394965.1 Lachnospira sp. UBA4285 | reverse complement strand
GCCGCCCTGTCACGGCGGAGGTCATGGGTTCGAACCCCATCCGGGTCGCTTTTGTTTGGGATTATAGCTCAGCTGGGAGAGCATCTGCCTTACAAGCAGAGGGTCATAGGTTCGAGCCCTATTGGTCCCATTTTTTATTGCTTTACAAGCGTGCACTTGCCGATGGTTCCATCTGTATGGTATGATAGTCAGGCACGCCGGTGTGGCGGAATTGGCAGACGCCCGGGACTTAAAATCCCGTGGGTAGAAATACCCGTACCGGTTCGATCCCGGTTACCGGCACTTTTTATATGGCACAGAAAGCTTAGAGAGGCTTTTCTGTGCTTTTTTTGCGTTCTGTAGTAAGATGAGGACAGTGTAAAAGTGTACAACGGATGCGAGGTGTGAACAATGGAAATGGAACTTTCGCAGTATGAAAAAAGACACATCGCGGATGTGCGGCGGATGGCACCAGAGTGTATGGTACTCCTGAAGACGGACGGAAGACTGCCGTTTCGGGACCTCGGGGATCTGGCTCTGTACGGGAATGGTGCGCGCCATACCCGCAAGGGAGGAACAGGTTCAGGTGATGTCAACAGCCGCTTTTATCCGTCGATAGAGGCGGGACTTGAACGCGCCGGATTCACGATCACATCAAAACAGTGGCTGGACGAGTACGACGCGCTGCTTGACAAGGCGCGCGTAAAATTTGAGGCTGATACCCGCCGCAAGGTGCAGGAGAGCGGGAGCTGGATGGCAGCCTTTGGAGCGGTTATGAAGGAGCCGGAGTATTCCTTTCCGATCGACGCCGAAGGTGACACCTGTGTATATGTGCTTGCCAGACTCTGCGGCGAGGGAACGGACCGGACAGACGAGAAAGGCGACTTTACGCTCTCGGACACGGAAGTGCGCGATATCCTGGCCGCAAGCGCCCGGTACGAGAACTTTGTGCTGGTTCTGAACGTGGGGGGTGTCGTGGATCTCACGCCTGTGATGCGCGTTCAGAATATCATTCTGCTCTCCCAGACGGGGTGCACCATCGGTGATTCGCTCGCCGATGTGCTGCTCGGCAAGGCCTTCCCGTCCGGGCATCTTGCGGATACATGGGCGCGCTATGCGGATTATCCGTCGGCAGATGAATTCGCAGATCCGGATGACACGCGGTATAAGGAAGGAATCTACGTCGGCTACCGCTGGTTTGACACGCTCGGGAAGAAGCCGCTGTTCCCGTTCGGCTTCGGGCTGAGTTACACGACATTTGCCACCAGTGTGGCGGATGTCGGGTGCACGAAATCGACCGTGTCCGTCCTGACCCGTGTAAAAAACACCGGCGCGTACGCCGGCAAGGAAGTCATGCAGCTGTACGTGTCGGTTCCGGAAGAAAGGCTTGACCAGCCGTATCAGACGCTGGCGGCCTTCGCCAAGACGGCACGGCTGCTGCCGCAGGAAGAAGAAGATGTGACGCTTCAGGCTGATCTTGCGCAGCTTGCCTCGTATGACGCGTCGCGGCGCGCAAGAGTCCTTGAGGCGGGAGACTATGTCCTGCGCGTGGGCGTCAACAGCCGGGATACGCAGGTAGCCGGTGTTGTGAGACTGACAGGCGACGTGATCGTCGAGCGTGTGAATCCGCTCAGGAGGAAGCCGGACTTTGAAGACTTCCGTCCGAAGAAAAGAAAGGCGGATGAAATTCCGGATGGCGTACCTCGCTTCACTGTGACGCCGGACGCGTTCCGGGAGATATCCCATGATTTTCCAGATGGTATCTGGCCAGAGGCGGCAGATACGGCAAAGGAACTCACAGACACGCAGCTCGCGAAGCTTTGCGTCGGCGCATACTCGGAGACATCCGGAACGGGTATGGTGGGAAATGCCAGCATGGCGGTCAGCGGCGCGGCTGGACAGACTCGCCCTGACCCGGCAGATGCCGGCGGGGCGTGCCTGATCATGGCAGACGGACCGGCAGGACTGCGGCTTGACGCCCGAGTCGGAAGACGGGAGGACGGAAGCCTGTTCTCTCTGTCGGAAGGTATGATGGACGGGCTTGCCCGGCTGGTGGGCGGATCCTTTGCCGACATGGCGCAGGCGGCCGGAAGAGAACGGGAAGCGTACAAAGGCGCCGTGACAACGCAGTACTGCACGGCGATTCCGATCGGGAGCGCCATCGCGCAGAGCTTCAGTCCCATCGTCGCAAGGATGGCGGGCGAGCTGGTGGGAGATGAGATGGAGCGCTTCGGCGTGCACCTGTGGCTGGCGCCGGCGATGAATCTGCACAGGAATCCGCTCTGCGGGCGCAATTTTGAATATTTCTCCGAGGATCCGCTCGTCGCCGGCACTATGGCGGCCTCGATCACGAAAGGCGTACAGGCGCACCCGGGCTGCGGCGTGACGATCAAGCACTTCTGCTGCAACAACCAGGAGACGAACCGGCTCAACTCGAATTCGATGGTGAATGAAAGACCGCTGCGGGATCTGTATCTGCGCGGCTTCGAGATCGCAGTGCGGCAGGCGGCCCCGGAGGCCGTTATGACGTCCTACAATCTGCTGAACGGCGAGCACACGTCACAGACCCGGGAACTTCTGGAGGGGATCCTGCGGGATGAGTGGGGATTTACCGGGATTGTAATGTCCGACTGGGTCATCGCCTCGGATGTGCACGGGCAGAACAAATGGCCGGGTGCCTGCGCGTCCGGCGCGGTTGCTGCCGGCAATGATCTTTTCATGCCGGGCAGTGCGGGGGACGTCGCGGAAATCCTGCGCGGACTCAAGGGCGAGGGCCGCTTCTGCGTCACGCGTGCGCAGCTGGAGAGAAGCGCGGCGCGTATTCTCACGGCGATCCGCCGGCTTGCCGGGAATGACGACACGGTGCGCTGAAAGAAGGCGTACTCTTAATAAAGCAGAAGGAGACTTGCAGGACTATGGAAAAGTGGGCGAGAATCAAGTATCAGCCGAACCTTCCGCTGCGCGCGGGGAAAAGAGTCACGGCGTCAGATGAACACATCGCACTCTCTAAGGAAGCCGCAAAAGAGGGAATGGTACTCCTGAAAAATGACGGCACACTCCCGCTTGCCGCGGGCACACGTCTGGCGCTTTTCGGCAAGGGGACATTTGACTATGTGAAAGGCGGCGGCGGCTCCGGCGACGTGTACACCCCCTTCATCCGCAATCTGTACGACGGTTTTAAAGAACACACCGATCTCGCAAGCGTGTACGAGCCGCTGGCCAGGTTCTACCGCTCCTATGTCAGGGAGCAGTACGCAGCCGGAAAAGTGCCGGGGATGATCGCGGAGCCGGAACTTCCGGACGATCTGCTGGCACAGGCCAGGAACTTCACGGACACCGCTGTGATCTCGATCAGCCGTTTCTCCGGCGAGGGGTGGGACCGCAAGCTGGCCGGAAAGTCCGGCGAGGCGGTGCACAGCGAGGACGAATCGCTTCAGAAGGCACAGGATGCGCTCTTTGAGAGAGGCGATTTCTATCTGTCAGCGGCCGAGCAGGCGATGGTAGAAAAGGTGGCAGATGCTTTTCCGCACGTGATCGTCGTCATGAATGTGGGCGGCATGGTCGACTCGGAGTGGTTCTATGACGATGCGCGGATATCGTCCGTTCTCATGGCGTGGCAGGGCGGCATGGAAGGCGGAAGCGCCGCGGCGGAGCTGCTGCTTGGAATCGGCAATCCTTCCGGCCATCTCTCGGATACGTTTGCAAGGCGCCTCGAGGATTATCCGTCGACATTCAGTTTTCACGAGTCGCCGGACTATGTGAACTACTATGAGGATATCTATGTCGGCTACCGGTATTTCTGCACTATACCGGGCATGGCAGAAAGGGTGGTCTATCCGTTTGGTTTCGGGCTGAGTTACACCACATTTGCTTTTGTGGTGAGAGAGGGCGGTATGACCGCCGGCACTTACGGGAAAGACGCAGAGGTGCACTTTCTGGTTCAGGTCACGAATACCGGGAAGTACGCGGGAAAAGAAGTGCTGCAGCTCTACGCGCAGGCGCCGCAGGGAAAGCTGGGGAAGCCTGCCAGGGTTCTTTGCAGTTACGCAAAGACAAGGAATCTCCTGCCGGGGGAGACGCAGTGTGTTTCGCTTTCCGTGCGCGTATCGGCGCTGGCCTCGTATGATGACCTCGGGAAGGTCTGCAGATCTGCGTATGTCCTGGAAAAGGGCCGGTATTTCTTCTACATCGGGACGAACTGTGTCAGCGCGGTGAAGTGCGATTATGCGTATGAAGTGAAGGAGGACACGCTGACAGAGCAGCTGCAGGAGAGATGCGCGCCGAGATCGCTGCCGAGACGTCTTCTCGCGGACGGAACCTGGGAGGAGCTGCCGCAGAAAGAAGCGGTTGATGCCGGGACAGCAGATCCTGAAGTTGGCGATCCGAAGGATCTTCTCACATATTACCAGCCGCAGGTGAGGTCCACGGACAGGCAGTACATGCCCTGGGCGGAGGCGCAGGATAACAGAAAGCCGCAGCTTTCCGATGTGGCGGAAGGAAAGATGAGTCTTGACGCATTTGTCGGGAAGCTGCCGGACGAGCTGCTGGCCCACCTGGTCTCGGGGCAGCCCAATACCGGCGTGGCCAACACATTCGGCTGGGGAAATCTGCCGGAGTACGGTGTGCCGAATGCGATGACGGCGGACGGGCCGGCGGGCGTGCGGCTTAACCGGGAGACGGGGGTCGCCACGACGGCATTCCCGTGTGCGACGCTGCTGGCCTGCACCTGGAATCCGGACGTGACGTATGCCGTCGGACGCGCCGGCGGAGAGGAACTCAGGGAGAACAATCTGGCCGTCTGGCTGACGCCGGCGGTGAACATCCACAGGAGTCCGCTATGCGGCCGGAATTTCGAGTATTACTCCGAGGACCCGTATCTGGCCGGAAAACAGGCGGCCGCCATGGTGCGCGGCATTCAGAGCTGCCACGTGGGCTGCTCGCTCAAGCACTTTGCGCTCAACAACAAGGAGACGAACCGCAAGGCATCGGATTCCCGCTGCTCGGAGCGTGCGCTGCGGGAGATCTACCTGAAGCAGTTCGAGATCGTCGTGAAAGAGGCACATCCGTGGTCCGTTATGAGCAGCTACAACCTCGTGAACGGCACGCACGCCTCGGCAGATGAGGATCTTCTGAACGGAATTCTGCGCGGCGAATGGGGGTTTGACGGCCTTGTGACAACGGACTGGTGGACACAGGGCGAACATTACAAGGAGTGCGCCGCGGGCAACGACGTGAAGATGGCGTGCGGTTTCCCGGACCGCCTGATGCGTGCGCGCCGGGCAGGACTGCTTTCAAGGCAGCAGTTGGAGGCGGCGGCAGGAAACGTTCTGAGACTGATCCTGAAGCTGGATTAAGAGAGACTCCGCCCGGAGACGGGCGGAGGGTTTATGATACAAAAAACTGCTGTACAAGTGGCCTGACAGCCATCTGTACAGCAGACTCATAAAAAAAGTAGCGAGGGGGAGACTTGAACTCTCGACACCGCGGGTATGAACCGCGTGCTCTAGCCA
>DGVL01000149.1 GCA_002394965.1 Lachnospira sp. UBA4285 | reverse complement strand
CCGAGACCGACGCCGTAGCCGCCGATGTACATCTCGCCCACTACGCCGTCCGGGAGCATGCGTCCATCCATGTCACGGATCTCGCATTGTACATTGTACAGCGCGTTTCCGACGGAGGTGATGGGTTCCTCACGCACGATGCGGGTGTTGGAGATGATCGTGATCTCACTGGGACCGTAAGCGTTATAAATATCCATATTGGAGTACTGCCGGATCTTTTCGAGCAGCGCGGGCAGGAAGGGTTCGCCGCCTACCGAGCACATCCGCGCATCTGCTGTAGCCTCTGCGAATTCCGGAACCGACATATACTGCAGCAGCCGGGACGGGGTCATCATACCGATGGCCTCCGGTTTTTCCTTTCTGATGAGCGCGATCATCTGAGAGATATCGCGGTTTTCCACATCGTCTGCAAATATAAGGCGCATTCCGTTCATCAGGCAATTGATGATGTCCAGCACCGATATATCGAAGGATACCGTAGCGGTTTCCAGCACACTTGCCGGCTTGTCCGGTCTTGTATGGTAGTAATTGTTTTCCGGCACGGGCAGGCACACGTTGGAAAGACCCCTGTGGGTCAGTTCCACGCCCTTGGGTCTCCCGGTTGATCCCGAGGTGTAAATCATATAACTTACACGGTCCGGATCTGTCGTTGCGGGCGGATTGGTCTCGTCCGTCTCGAGGAGCAGTTCATCTACGGACACGTGCCGGGGCAGGTCCAGATCGGTGATGATGAAATCTGCATCAGAATCCTGTACTACGTAATTAACGCGCTCTTCGGGATATTCCACGTCCATGGGGATATAGCCGGCACCGGCCTTGAGTACGCCGAGCATGGACGCAATCAGGTTTACGGTTCTGGGCATCAGCAGTACGACTCTTCCGCCATCCTGTACGCCGCGCTTTCTGAGGGCGTGGGCGATACGATTTGCACGGCGGTTCAGCTGGTCGTAGGTCAGCGTCTCTCCGTGACAGGTCACGATGGGGAGATCCGGCTGCTCGGCTGCCATGCGCTCGATCGTGCGGTGGACCATCACCTCTTTGAGCGGATGGAAATCATAGTGCACATTTTCATCTCCGAGGGAGATGTCGCAGATACGCGTATCTTCCAGAGAATTGCTGAGAGACCAGTCGCGAATGACATTTGCCATACACCGGACAAATGTCTGCATATAATCTTCGGAGTACAGTGCGTCGTTGAATTCAGCGCGGATGTGATAGGCTTCTTCCTGAACGATATTCAGCATCACTTTATACCGCAGGGAATCATAGCTGATCCGGCCGCGCGGCCACTTCCGGCCGCCAAGTTCGATTTCATCATAAATCTTCCCGTGATAGGTGTAGAAGAAATCGGGATGGAAGTCATAGTCTCCCGACAGCTTGGCGAAGGGGAGTGTCTGGTGACTGAGCGTGTTCATCCAGGTTTCGCCGGCATACTCAAAGAGAGCCGGAATCGTCAATGTCCGATCCGGTTTTAGAGCCAGCGGAAGGGTCTTGATCAGCAGCGCAACCGTATTCTTCACCATGGGATTCAGACGACCGTTTGACACTGTGGCAAGAAGCAGCTTATCATCCGAATTGAACTTTGTCAGCACCACTGCCATGGCGGACATAAAGACCACATTCTGGCTGACATGGTACCGGCGGCACAGCGCATCCACAATCTTTGTATCGATAGCCTCATCGACTGTTCCCAGCCTGCCCTCGGCTTCGTCGCCCTTCAGGTTGGCAGTCAGAGTAGTGGCCTCGTCCACTATGGCGAACTGACTCTTGTAGAATTCCTCGTCATATGCAAGCGCAGAGCTCTCTTCGGCTTCATTTTCCATTTCACTCAGTTTGTAGCCGTCACACTTTTCCACTGACATAGGCTGTCCGTTATAGGCAGCGGCGATATCTGAAAATACCAGGTTGAGCGAACCTCCGTCAACGATCAGGTGGTGGAACAGGCTGAACAGACAGGTCCCGCTGTCAGTGACGAAAATCCTGAATCGGAACAGAAGGCTGCCGTTCAGGTCAAACGGCTCCGCCGCCAGCTTCTCGGCCATCTCATCTGTGAATTCGCTCACATGCTTTACGGGCACATCAAATTCCCGCGCGTCGTCGCGGAGCTGCACCGGTTTGCCGCCCTCACTGCCGAAGATCACTTTCAGATAAGGATGGTGATTGACCGTCTTTATGACGGCGTCCCTAAGTTTCTCCGGATCTACGGAACTGTCGAACCTGATTACATTGGGCAGGTGGTATCCCACACTGTCCGGATGTGCCATGCAGTCGAAATAGATACCCAGCTGGTTGGAGGTCATGGGATAAGCGGACACTTCATGTCTGACTTCCCTGTTTTCGCCTTTTTCCGGGGTCATTTCGTCTATCAGCGCCGCAATTCCGGCAACGGTGCGGCGTTTGATAAGCTCCGTCACCTTTACCGGCAGGTCGAATTTTTCGTAGAGATCAGAAACCAAAGCGATCATCGAGAGCGACGTCAGGCCCAGGGAGAACAGGTCGTCTTTTATGCCGAACTGCGTGTTTTCGAGCAGAGACGCAGTCATGTCAAATACAGCCTTCTGGGTCTCCGTTTTCGGACGTTCAAGCACAGCCCGTGCCTGCGTGTCTATTTCGAGTTCCCTGAGGCGCTTCATTGCGACTTTACCGTTAGGCGTCATCGGAAATGTCGCAAGGCGGGTGTAATATGTGGGAGCCATATATGGGGGCAGCTTTTCCAGCACGAAATCCCGCAGCCTGTCTGCGGTTACGTCTACGGCGTCTGCTTTTACCGTATAGAAGGCACACAGATGCTCGGTTCCCTGCACTGTCTTGACGATTACACGTGCCTGGGTAACGCCGGGATATCTGCCCAGTGTATTCTCGATTTCCTCCAGCTCGATGCGCAGTCCGCGCAGCTTGATCATGCCGTCATTTCTGCCGAGAACGAACACTTCACCGGAATCGTCCCTGTAGGCCAGGTCGCCGGTATTGCAGTAACGCTCGCCGTCAATGGTTGGGAAGCGCTCGGCTGTCAGCTCATCATTGTGAAAATAGCCCATAGCCACGCCCGCACCGCCGACATACAGCTCTCCGACGGCATAGTTCGGCAGTTCACCGCCGTTCTGGTCGCAGATGCGGTCCCAGACGTTCAGCATTGTAAAGCCCGCCGATACGCGCTCGGAATCCATGCGCTTTTGGTGGGAGGCTATCGTGACCTCTGTGGGACCATAGGAATTATAGATCGCGCAGTCGGAATACTCGCGGATAATCCGGAACAGCCGACCCGGGAATCCCTCGCCGCCGACGATCATCACGCGGACGCCGCGAAGACCCACGCAGAAGGCAGGAATCTCACTATACTGCAGAAGACGCGTCGGCGTTGCACCAAGAGCATCTATGTGATACTTCGATACCAGTTCAGCGATGGTCATGGGATTGACCATTTGCTCCTCATCGCACAGCACGACCCTGACACCGTTTAGTATAGTGCCGAAGATCTCTCTGAGGAATACGATGAAGGACACGCTGGACAGGCACAGCATGCTGCTGCAATGTCGGGCAAGGGCGTATATCGGCGCATTTTCCGGCTCAGGTGCAATATAGTTGGAGATGCCCCGGTGAGAAAGAACGACGCCCTTCGGTCTGCCCGTGGTACCGGAGGTGTATATGATGAAACACATATCTTCGGGCGTGACCGTCACGCAAGGACGTGTGCTGTCCTCATGGACCAGTTCGGCGGGAGATACACACTTCTCGATAAAGCCTTCTGCCACCTGCGGGACATCTGTGATGATCAGCGCAGCCTCTGAATCTGTCAGGATCTGTTCAATGCGGTCCTTTGGATATTCGGGATCCATGGGAATAAATGCAGCACCTGCTTTCAGTACGCCGAACACGCAGGCAACCAGCGCGCTGGTGCGGCGCATGAGAAGCAGCACACGGTCGTGCGGCCTGATACCGCGGTCAATCAGCGCGTGGCCGATGCGGTTAGAAGCCCGGTCAAGCTCGGAGAAGGTCATACTGCGGTCCCGGGCGATCAGAATCGTCTTGTCCGGGTTTTCTCCTGCCATGCGTTCCAGGATGGCGTTAATTGTGCCTTCATTTTTGAGAATGATTTCATGGTGGATCCCACCGCGTTTGACCAGCGGAATATCCCGAAGCGGCGTATCGGTATCCATAGTCTTGTAGATGACTTCCAGCGCTTTTACAAAAGCATTTATATAATTGCGGGAATAGCGGCCGGCGTCATAGCGGATATCAACTCCGTCCTTCACAGAAAGCAGAGTAATTTCCGCATCTGTTTCGGCTTTTTTCCCGTCGAGAGACAGCAGAATGGACGGTTTGAAATCCACATCTGTGCGGCAGGAGAGTTTATACGTATCTATTTCGCCGAGCACGGCGAGTTTATCGCATATGGCTGCGGCAAAGTCCTTCGCAGGCTGGGCGGTATCTATCTTAAGACCAAACGGCAATACTTCTTCCCGGGGTTTTACGCCGATCAGCAATTCTTCGGAAAGCCCAAAACGGGACAGAAGGGCCATCAGCGCTGCGGTCAGCCTGACATAATCGGGGCGTATCGCTGCATGCGCCTCTCCTATGCCGGATGCATTTCGCACAGCACCGCACTGGAGAGCTGTCGGCTCCGCAGCAACTGCCAGATTTTCTGCCACA
>DGVL01000079.1 GCA_002394965.1 Lachnospira sp. UBA4285 | reverse complement strand
GGCTGTGGGTCAGACCGCTGCACTGGATGACCTGGCTGATCAGCCGGCCGTCTTCGCACAGCGCCGCGGAGGCGGCTTTCGCAGAGGATTCAAATGCAAGGGTCAGCATAGGTCTCCCCCTTCCACCGTGATCCGGCGCTCGTGATCCGAAAGCTTTTCAAAGCGAATCCGGATCTCGCTTCCGTCGAAGGCGTCCTCCACATTCTCGCTCCATTCGACAGCCAGGATGGCGTTTCGCCGGAGATAATCCTCCCAGCCGATGTCAAACAGCTCGTCCGCGCTGTTGAGGCGATACATATCAAAATGGATCAGTTCCCTCTCGCCGAGATATTCGTTCACAATGGTAAAAGTCGGGCTGGAGACCGTACAGTCCAGTCCCATTCCCTCCGCAAGCCCTCTCACCAGAGCGGTCTTTCCCGCTCCGAGCTCTCCGTACAGGCAAAGTACGGCAGGGGCGGAAATTTGCTTTGCAAGCTCCCGGCCGAAGGCTTCTGTCTCGTGTTCATGATGCGTAATGATTTCTTTCATACGATCCGCTTTCTGTCTCTGGGTTTTTCAAGGTAGTGTACCACCTTTTAGATGACTTGTCAAACCGGGAAATCAGTCGTCACGAACGAAATCCCCACTCTGTTTGAGTGGGGATTGAAAACGGGATAATCAGAGATTTTCGTACTCCTCGTAGAGGGCATCCATCTCTTTTTTAAGCAGCTCGCTCTTTTCAGCGCCGCTCATTTCCGCGCTGGCATTTTCAAAGGCAACACGGCAGGCATTGAGGTACTTCCGGTCGACCTCACGAATACGCGCGCTGATCTGTTTCATGATCTTCAGGAGCTGTTCGGGCTTGTCCTTGAAATATTCGTTCAGTTCCTGATCGCCGATCTCATTGAGCGCCGTGTCATCTTCCAGTGCCACGGCCGTCGCGGAGCGGGGAAACACCTCGATCATGCCCATCTCGCCGAGAAAGTCGCCGGCTTTGAGTTCGGCAAGCTGGTGAACCTGCTCCGTCTCGTAATCGGCAAAGACGCCGACCGTACCCTTCGCGATGTCATACATCACCGAAGGAAACTCCCCCTGCCGGAAAATAACGTCACCTTTCTTGAAAAACAAGGTATTCATTGTTCTTCCCCCTTCCGTCAGTTATGCGCATAGTAGTTGTAGCCTTTGTAGGCCGCGCAGAGCTTCTGCAGGCTGGCCAGCAGGCCGCCGCTCTTCTTCCCGCCGGTCTTCTCGGCGGCTACGGTATCGTGCACCGTGCGGCAGGCCTCCAGGTAGTCCTTCGATGTGCGGCGCAGCCGGTTACACATCTGCTGCATCAGGACAAGGACCTTTGCCGGCGCCTTCTCAAAGTACTCATAGAACTCTTCTTCCGAGATCACCGATACCACGGTCTCATTCGTCAGCGCGACAGCCGTCGCCGAGCGCGGAGCGTGATCCAGCAGGCCCATTTCCCCGAAAATCTGATCGGCGTAAAGCTCTGCAATCTTTTTCTCATCCGGCTCGCCATAATGATCAAAAATGCCGACTCTGCCGGATTGAATATCATACATGCAGTCACCGGCGTCCCCCTGACGGAAGATGACCGCACCCTTGCCAAATGATTTGATATTCATATCAATTTCCTCCTGCAAACTGATATATTTGTATAAATAACCACATGTTATTGTAGCACTGAATCGGGGTGTAGTCAAGCCTAAGAAAAAGGAAAACAAGCCCGGAATCTCTTTCCTTGCTTGTTTTCCCATGGGTTGATCTGACCCAATATGTTTATTTTAATTCTATTATTCGCCCAGATAAGCGCGCTTGACCGCTTCGTTGGTGAGCAGCTCCGCCCCCGTCCCGTGGAGGGTGATCTCTCCCGTCTCCAGAACGTAAGCCAGGTCCGCCGTTTTCAGGGCCATGTTCGCGTTCTGCTCGATCAGCAGGACCGTGACGCCTTGGCGGTTAATCTCCCGGATAATCTCAAAAATTCCCTTTACCACCAGCGGGGCAAGGCCGAGGGAGGGCTCGTCCATCATCATGAGCTTCGGGCGGCTCATGAG
This sequence comes from Lachnospira sp. UBA4285, assembly GCA_002394965.1. Classification (GTDB taxonomy): domain Bacteria; phylum Bacillota; class Clostridia; order Lachnospirales; family Lachnospiraceae; genus UBA4285. Next base: position 466 of record DGVL01000079.1, on the reverse strand, counting down.
CGCGCGGCCTACCGCCAGCATCTGCTGTTCCCCGCCGGAGAGGGTTCCGGCCATCTGCCAGGAGCGCTCCTGCAGCCGCGGAAACAGCTCATAGACCCATTCAATGTCCTTTTGGATTCCCGCCTTGTCCTTGCGAAGGTACGCGCCGATCTTCAGGTTCTCCAGAACCGAGAGATTGGTGAACACGCGGCGTCCCTCCGGAACCTGGGCAATGCCCAGCTCCAGAATCTTGTTGATGGACATGCCGAGAAGCTCTTTCCCATCATAGGTGATCGATCCGCTCTCCGCCTTCACCAGGCCGGAGATGGTACGCAGAAGCGTCGATTTCCCGGCGCCGTTTGCGCCGATCAGCGTGACGATCTTCCCGTCGGGAACTTCGAGATTCACACCGCGCAGGGCGCGGATGCCGCCGTAGGATACGTGCAGGTCTTTTACTTCAAGCATCGTCCGTCACCCCCAGGTATGC
>DGVL01000003.1 GCA_002394965.1 Lachnospira sp. UBA4285 | reverse complement strand
CTTTTCGATGACATTTACGACATCGATCAGGTTTCCATGACCATTTACCAACCGAGACGCCAGAACGTCAGCACCTACGAGATCAGCAAGGACGACCTGTATCGCTGGGCAGATGAAGTCTTAAAGCCTACCGCAGATCTGGCTTTTGCCGGTGACGGGAACTTCCTGTGCGGTGAATGGTGCGGCTTCTGTAAGGCTAAGAACGAGTGCCGCGCCAGAGCCGAGGCAAATCTGAAGCTCGCGCAGCATGATTTCAAGCTCCCGCCACTGCTTACGGATACCGAGATCGAAGTCATTCTCGGCAAGGTAGATGAACTGGTTAGCTGGGCTTCCGATATTAAGGAATACGCTCTGCAGCAGGCTCTCTCCGGTAAGGAATGGACAGGTTTCAAGATCGTCGAAGGACGCAGCAACCGCAGATACAGCAATGAGTCCGCCGTCATTGACGCGGTCGAGAAAGCAGGCTTTGACCCGTATGAGAAAAAGCTGCTCGGCATCACCGCCATGCAGAAGCTCCTCGGCAAGTCCCGCTTTGATGAACTCCTGACGGCTTACATCGAAAAGCCGCAGGGCAAACCCACACTTGTGCCGGATAGCGACAAGCGCCCGGCCATGAATACAGCAAAAAATGATTTTATGGAGGAAAACGACAATGAGTAAAAATGTAAAAATCAGCAATCCCATGAAGGTTATCACCGGTGTTGACACTCGCTGGAGCTATGCGAACGTCTGGGAGCCGAAGTCTATCAATGGCGGCACACCCAAGTACAGCGTGAGCCTCATCATCCCGAAGTCCGACACCAAGACCATCGCCAAGATTCAGGCTGCTATCGAAGCTGCCTACAAGGAGGGAGAGGCCAAGCTCAAGGGCAACGGCAAGTCCGTACCGGCGCTCTCTGTTTTGAAGACTCCTCTGCGCGATGGTGATGCAGAACGTCCGGACGACGAGGCCTACAAGAACGCCTACTTCGTCAACGCCAATGCAACCTCTGCACCCGGCATCGTGGACGCAGACCTTAATCCGATTCTCACTCGCTCCGAAGTGTACAGCGGCGTGTACGGCAGAGCCAGCATCACGTTTTATGCTTTCAACTCTTCCGGCAACAAGGGAATCGCCTGCGGGCTCAACAACCTGCAGAAGATCCGTGACGGTGAGCCTCTCGGCGGCAAGGCAAGCGCTGAGTCCGACTTTGCTACTGACGACGATGAAGATTTTCTCAACTAAGGAAAGGAGCGCAAAACAATGGAAAGCACAGTTATGATTTCATCCCTTCTCTGCAACATCCTGATCGGATGCTTCTGCATAGTAGTGCTGTCTTGGGCAGTGGTCGCCATCCAGACGGTGATCAATGACTTCAAGCGTGAGAAGCGCGAGGAGAAAAAGGCCGCGCAGGACGACGAATACCATATCAAGCGTATGGAATCCCTGAAATAATCCCGTACCGGCAGGCGGCTTAGGAGTGATCTTAAGCCGCTTGTTTGAATTGAGGTGAAAATCTATGCAAACACTTAGTATTGATATCGAAACCTACAGCGACGTGAACCTATCCAAATGTGGCGTATATAAATATGCCGAGTCACCGGATTTTGAGATACTGCTGTTCGGCTACAGCGCCGACGGCTCCGAGGTGACGGTCATTGACCTTGCACAGGGAGAACGTCTGCCACAGGAAATTATAGATGCTCTGACTGATGATACTGTCATCAAATGGGCTTTCAATGCAAATTTTGAACGGGTGTGCTTGTCACGATATCTCCGTGATCTTGGAGTAAGCCTTGATCCCTTCCATGATAACCACCCTCTCTCGACCGAATGCGCACGCTTCTTAAATCCGGAAAGCTGGCGCTGCTCTATGGTCTGGGCGGCAACAATGGGACTGCCGCTTTCTCTGGAAGGCGTCGGTGCCGTCCTCGGTCTTGAAAAACAGAAACTCACGGAGGGAAAAGACCTGATCAAATACTTCTCCGTGCCCTGCGCTCCGACGAAAGCAAACGGCGGTCGCACGAGGAATCACCCTTTCAATGCGCCGGACAAGTGGGAAGCCTTCAAAAAATATAACATCCGCGATGTGGAAACCGAGATCGGCATTAAGGATCGTCTTGCAAAATTCCCTGTGCCGGAGGCGGTCTGGGATGAATACCACATCGATCAGGAAATCAACGACCGTGGTGTCCGGCTCGATATGGATCTGGTAAAGGAAGCCATCGAAATGGACACCCGCTCCCGGTCAGAATTGACTGCTGCCATGAAAGATATGACAGCACTTGACAATCCAAACTCCGTCCAGCAAATGAAGCAGTGGCTCTCCGACAACGGGCTCGAAACTGACAGCCTTGGAAAGAAAGTCGTGGCAGAACTAATCAAAACCGCTCCGCCAGAACTTCAGACCGTTCTGGAGCTCCGACAGCAGCTTGCCAAATCCTCCGTTAAGAAATATCAGACGATGGAGCGTGCGGTCTGTGATGACGGTAGGGCTCGCGGCATGTTCGCTTTTTACGGAGCCAATCGTACCGGACGCTGGGCAGGCAGGCTTATACAATTACAAAACCTCCCGCAAAATCATCTCCCGGATCTGGCCGATGCTCGTGCCCTTGTAAAATCCGGCAACTTCGATGCCGTGAAGCTTCTATATGAGGATGTCCCGGACACCCTCTCCCAACTGATCCGTACAGCATTCATCCCGAAGGACGGTACGCAGTTTTATGTTTCCGACTTCAGCGCCATCGAAGCAAGAGTCATCGCGTGGTATGCCGGTGAGACGTGGCGTCAAAAAGTCTTTGAAACCGGAGGTGACATCTACTGCGCCAGTGCCAGTCAGATGTTCCATGTTCCGGTTGAGAAGCATGGCATTAACGGCCATCTGCGTCAAAAAGGCAAAATTGCGGAACTCGCGCTCGGCTACGGCGGCTCGGTCGGAGCCTTAAAGGCAATGGGCGCTATAGAGATGGGACTTTCCGAGGATGAGCTTCCTCCTCTGGTGGACGCATGGCGGCAGACAAATCCCAACATCGTAAAATTCTGGTGGGATGTCGACAGCGCTGTCATGGAGGCCGTGAAGTATAAACACACAACCAGCAGCTATGGGCTTACTTTCTCCTGCCGTTCCGGGATGCTCTTTATTACGCTGCCCTCCGGACGGAACCTCGCCTATGTAAAGCCAAAGGTCGGTACGAATAAATTCGGAGGCGAGTGTATTACCTATGAGGGCATCGGCAGCACGAAAAAATGGGAACGGCTCGATTCATACGGGCCGAAATTCGTGGAAAATATCGTGCAGGCAACCTCCCGCGACATTCTCTGCTATGCCATGAAGACGCTGCGCTGCTGCTCCATCGTCATGCATATTCACGACGAACTGGTCATTGAAGCAGACCCTCGCATGTCACTTGACGTTCTCTGTGAACAGATGG
>DGVL01000032.1:980-5575 GCA_002394965.1 Lachnospira sp. UBA4285 | reverse complement strand
AGTGGAACAACATCAAGAACCCGGACATCATCAGCATCGGCCAGAAGCTCACCATCTATCCGGCTGTGATCCGCTGAACCGAACAGAATCGGAACAGATCATCCTCGCTCAAACGGGCGGGGATTTTCTTTTGGACCCTTTGGGATGGGAAGAGAAACGGCCGAAGGATCGGAAAAGAAAGTATTTGATTTTACAGGACAATACTTTTATAATAGAAAAGACAAACGATTCCAGATATGACGGAGGTAGAGTGCGAAATGAAGCAAATCGCGTTCAAGAAGGATGACGTCATCTGCCGCCAGGGGGAGACCGGCGCATGTATGTACTGCATCCGAAGCGGCAGTGTCGCGGTGTATACCAATTACGGCACGGATCGGGTCAGAAAGCTTGCAGAGCTGAAGGAAGGCGAGTTTTTCGGCGAAATGGAGCTGATTGAGAATGAGCCGCGTTCGGCCACGGTGGTGGCGCTGACCGACGGCACGCTGCTTGATGAGATTACCGAGAACACCTTCCTGGATTATTTTGAACAGGATCCGGTCAAGGTTTTCATGATCCTTCAGCAGCTCAGCCAGCGCCTGCGGAAAACAACAAAAGACTATCTGGAGGTCTGCCACGCGATCTGCGATGTGACGGAGCAGCCGGACGGCGTTCCGATGGACCCGGAACTGCAGGCGCGGCTGCTGGCGATTCAGAACGAATACATGATGTTCAACATGTCCGGTCTGCGATTTTACTGAACCGGATCGGAAGAAAGGACAGAATCGATTCATGAAAACTCATATCTATCATAAAGGCGAAGTGGTTTTTTCCCAGGGGGATGAATCCCATACCATGTTTGAAATCCAGAGCGGGCAGATCGGCATCTACGCCAACTACAAAACCCCGAAAGAAAAACAGCTTGCGGTCTTCGGAAAGGGCGAAACCTTCGGCGAGATGGGCCTGATCGAAAACGAGCCCCGCAGTGCCACGGCCGTTGCCCTCGAGGATCAGACGGAAGTCGAGGAAATCAACGCGGCGGAGTTTTCCGACTATTTTGAGGAAAAGCCCGTACAGGTTTTCCTGCTGGTCAAGCAGCTGAGTCACCGCCTCCGCGAGACAAACCGGAATTATGAAGAGGCCTGCCGTACGGTTTCCGAAACTGTCCAGGCAGAGAAGAAGGGCGAAGAGAGAAGCGGCGGATTAAAGAGCAAGCTGAAGTTCTTTGCGGATGTCTACCGCGGCTTTATAAACGGCGAAAAGGCGGACTGAGCCGCCGGACGGAGAGGAATGGGAAACAAGAACGGTACAATTGAACTGACGGTCCTCGGAACACGCGGATCCATTCCCATCAGCCGTCCGGACAGCGCGGAGTTCGGCGGGCAGACCTCTTGCTATATGATACGGGCCGGAGAGGAAACCATTTTTCTGGACGGAGGGAGCGGCCTCGTCAGCGCCCCGACGCATTTTGACAAAGCGCCGTCGATCCTTCTGAGTCATTTTCATCTGGACCATGTGATCGGACTTGCCATGTATCCGCGTCTTCTGGAGAAGGGGAGCGAGACGGTCCTGTACTGCCCGGTGCTCACGCCGAAGGGGGCCAAAGAGATTCTGGACGGGGTCTTTTCTCCGCCGACCTGGCCGCTGAGCCTGACGGAATATGCCGGAACGATCACCCTGCGCACGATGTCGCGGCGGTTTCAGATCGGCGAGGTCACCGTCGAGACCATGGCGGGCTATCACCCCGGCGGATCGGTGATCATGCGCCTGACCTACGGGGGAAAGTCACTGGTCTATGCGACGGACTGTGAACCGGATGAAATCGGACTGGTGGAACTGGCGGCTTTCTCGCGAAACGCGGATCTGCTGCTGCTGGACGGCCAGTATACGGAAGAAGAATACCGGGAGAGAATCGGCTTCGGACATACAAACGCAGCCATCGGGCTGAAACTCAAGGCGTGTACCGATGTCGGGCAGCTTTGGCTGATCCATCACGACCCGCAGAGCACAGACGCTGAGCTTCTGGCCCGGGAGCGTGCGATCGGCCGGGATGACGTACGCTTTGCCAGAGAAGGGGAGACGATCTGCCTATGACTGCGGAAGAAAGTAAACTGATCCAGGAGCTGAAAGCGGAGAACGCCGAACTGAAAGAAAGTCTCCGGAAACAGGATGAGGCAATGCGCCGGACGATGGCAAGCTACCTGACGGACGAAGTGCTGGAGGAGGTCCTGGAGAAGGGGAAGAACGTTCGGATCGGCGGAGAGCGCCGCGTCGTCACCATGATGTTTACAGACATCCGCAGATCGACGCAGCTTTCCGAGAGCATGAACGCAACGGACTTCATCAAAATGCTGAACCATTATCTCGAAGAAATGATCGAGATTGTCAACTCCTGGCAGGGGAATATTCTGAGCTTTGTGGGCGACGCCATTGTGACGGTGTTCGGCGCGCCCCGGCCGAATGAGGATGCGGCCAGGGATGCGGTGGCCTGCGCGGTGGCGATGCAGCGGCGCATGCCGATGGTCAATGCCTGGAATGCCGCCCACGGCTACCCGAATCTCTCCATGGGCATCGGCATCCACACGGGGGAGGCGATTCTTGGAAACATCGGCTCCCAGACACGCGCCAAGTATGACATGATCGGCCGGAATGTCAATCTGGCTTCGCGCATTGAAGGCTTTACGGGCGACGACGAGATCCTCATTTCGACAGAGACCCTGGAAGCGGCCGGAAATCAGGTGATCCTGAACCCCCGGGGGGAACGGTGGGTCCGCCCGAAGGGGATTCAGACGGACATCCTGATCCACCAGGTGATCGGCTACGGCAGCCGGAAGATCCAGACGGAAGAAGCGTCGACGGAGACGCCGGACATGCCGGGGCCGGAGGAGAGCTTCGAGTGGGAAGATCTGGACGAAGGGAAGCTCGGCGGGGAAAACGGATGAAGCGCCTGAAGCTGCTGTGCGGGCTGGCGCTGGCCCTGCTGCTGGGCCTTTTCTCCGGCTCCGCGTCGGCGGATTACCGGATCGCGGTGGCCAGCGACCCGCACTATATTGCTCCCGGCCTGACAGACGGCGGACTGTATTATCAGAACGTGCTTGCTTCCGGTGACAGCAAGTTTATGCCCTATTCGGAAGAGATTCTGGATGCCTTTGTCGAAGAGCTGCTTAATGCCGAGGAAGTGCCGGATGCCCTGCTGCTGACCGGGGACCTCGCCTTCAACGGGGCTGTGATGAGTCACGAGGCTCTGGCGGAAAAGCTCCGCCCGCTGAAGGAGGCGGGGATCCGGGTGCTTGTGACGACGGGCAACCATGACGTGTATAACCTCAACGCCGCCCGCTTCGAAGGGGAGAGCTTCACCCGCGTCCCCTTTGCCACAACGGAACTGTTCCGGGAAATCTACGGCGGTTTCGGCTTTGACGATGCCGTGTCGACGGCGCCGGATTCCCTGAGCTATATGGCCGCGCTGGGGGATCGGCTGCGGGTCCTGGTTCTGGACTTCAACACCCTCGAGCATTTCTGCGGCATCTCGGAGGAGACCCTGGCCTGGGCGGAGGAACAGCTCCGTACCGCTGAGCGGGAGGGTGTGCCGGTGATTGCCGCCGGCCATCAGAATCTCTTCCGGCACAGCCTTTTTTACGACGGATATGTCATTAGCGGCGCCGAACGCCTGGCGGACCTGCTGCGGACTTACGGCGTGCGGCTGTTTTTGAGCGGGCACCTGCACATTCAGCACATCCGCACCGAGGGGGACCTGACGGAGATCACCAGCTCCGCGCTCTGCTCCTGGCCCTGCCAGTACGGTATGCTCACGTCAAAGGACGGAATCTGGTCCTACGAGACCAGGCGCCTTGACATGGCCGCCTGGGCGGATCGAAACGGGAGAACGGAACCGGTGTTCCAGGACTTCCAGGCCGCGGCGGCCGAGTACATGTCCTCCCACTCCAAAATTACGCTCCCGCCCGACACCGAAGAGGCGGAGCGGGAGAGAATGCTGAACTGGATGCGGGAGCTGAATCTTGCCTATTTTGCCGGCGATCTTCGGAATGCAGCGGCGAATGATCCGGACGGGAGCCTCGCTGCGGCCTGGCTCCGGCCGAAGGATCTGACGGCGGCCTACGTCGCCGGTGTTCTGGAAGAACTTGGAAGCGATTACACGGTTTGGACCGAGACGGCCCAAGCCGAATAAACGGAGGAAACAACATGGGAAACATTATCACCGTAAGCCGTGAGTTTGGAAGCGGCGGACGTGAACTGGGAAAGCGTCTGGCGGATGAGCTGGGCTACCGCTACTATGACCGGGAGATCGTCACAGCCCTGTCCGAGCAGACCGGAATGGACCCGAATTTCCTGGACCACCAGCTGGAGAGCAGTTCGGCCCGGGTGCGTTACCCCATCCATTTTGCGCAGAGCTTTTCCCAGATCGCCGCGGTTTCCGATACCGCAATGCACATCCTCTCTCTGGAGACCAAGCTCATCCGGGAACTTGCCGCGAAAGACGACTGCATCTTTGTCGGCCGGGCTGCGGATGCCCTGCTGGAGGAACAGAATCCCTTCAAGCTCTTCGTTTATGCCGACGAAGCCTCCAAGCTTGCCCGCTGCCGCAGCAGGGCTTCGGAGAG
>DGVL01000032.1:0-832 GCA_002394965.1 Lachnospira sp. UBA4285 | reverse complement strand
CCCTGGGGAGAGCGGCAGGCGTATCACCTCTGCATCAACACCACCGGCGTGCGGATCCGCGAACTGATTCCCGCCGTGGCGGAGTATTACCGGCTCTGGTGCCGCGGCCATGAGGCCTGAGCACGGAAATTTGCATTATTCCTTTGAAAAACCATACACTTTTCCGGAACTGACCTTGACAAGAACCGCTCCTGCCCATAAACTGAGAGCGGTTTTTATACGGCCGAACGCTTGTGACAGCGCTCCGGCCTTTTGAAACGAATCTCTCTCCCCGCAGGAGAAGGGGAGAAACAAAAGGGAAATAGTGTCGTTACGACGGCCATTTTTGAGGGGGAAAACACATGAAAGTCAGAGAAAACCTGATCCGTCTGTGTGAAAAGATCAACGACGGACACTATAAGATCACGCCCGACTGCGCGGAATACAAGGTCTTTGAACAGTGGATCACCGACGAGCAGATCGCGGTCATGCTGGCGCTGACAAGCATGAAGCCCGGCTTTGTTCCGATGATCGCCCGGAAGGCGGGCATGTCGGTGAAGCGCACGAGAGAAGTCCTGCACGAGATTACCGACATCGGTCTCTGCGTCCAGGTCATTGTTCCGAAGGTGGGACTGGAGATCTATCTGCTGCCTCCCTATACCCCAGGCATTTTTGAATTCCTGCTCATCAATGAGAAGTTCTGCATCGCACATCCGGAGATTGCCTATGCCTTCCACCAGCATGCGACCACCAGCCAGATCGAGCATGCCCCCAATACCCCGATGGGTGCCGGCATCATGCGCGTGATCCCGGTGGAGAGCGCGATTCCGGCGGACGCCGAGAAGATCGATAA
>DGVL01000161.1 GCA_002394965.1 Lachnospira sp. UBA4285 | reverse complement strand
CGGAGCTTCTTGTTGCCGCATTCTTCGCCGTCCATCTCAATCTCGTCCGGTGTTTTCTCGGTAATCAGCGCAATGGTGCTGGCATTCCGCCCGATTTTCGCGGAATCTGCAATTTTATCGTTCACGGTGGTCTGGACAGCGCCGAGACCGCAGATTCCCATGTCGCCGCAGATCTTATTCTTCACCATATCAACGAAAGCGCCGAGCTCCTGGTACGTATTGAAGGCGTCACCGTCGCCGGAGCTCTTGAAGTAGTCAATGATGATCACATCAAGCCCCATGGTGTGCTTGATCTTCTTGGCGGTGGTGTAAACGGTCTGCTTGTCGAACATCGGAAGGTAAATATGCACGAAGTGCTGGGTTTTCAGCCACTCCAGCGACTCGTTGATGCGCTGCTCCTCGTCTTCGTTGTAGTTTCCCGCCGTCAGGCGCTTGTAGCGGATGCCGGTCAGGTGGGAAAGCATTCTGGCGGTGAAAAGTCTCGTATTCAGCTCGCTGTCTATGTACAAAACCCGGTATCCGTTGCGCATCAGGTCAACGGCACAGTTCAGGAGCATCATGGACTTGCCCTGCTTGGCCCCGGCGGCGAAGAGGAAGAGCTCCCCTTTCTCCAGGGTCGCATATTCGTTCAGATGCGGGAACTTAAACGGAATTCCCGCATATCCGTTGCCCTGTCTCGACTTGATGTCCTCCCAGCACTGGTCAACGACCTCTCCGTAGAGCGGAATCTCCCCGGCATGGGAGTATTCGGTCATAATGCCGTCGATTTCCTCGTAAATCTTCTGCTCGATGTCGTCCTGGTTCAGGTCGAAGCACAAAGCCTCGCAGCTGCGCAGTTTCTGGATGGCGTCACGCCGGAAAGCGGAGTCCATCACATTTCGGACGCAGAGCTGGTACTCTTCAACGGTGTGACGGGCGATCACGTCGCTCATTTCAATGAGTTCCGAGATCTGATCGACGGTCAGGTGCTCCGCAGCCTGCCGGGTGGCCTCATTGGAGGTCAGAAGCTCCAAAATGTTGAAGGCGTCGACCCTGGTGATCCCTTTTTCCGCCATGAACTTGAACGCCTGGTAGACAAGCTGGTTGGAGGACACGGAAAAGTGGTTCGGGAGCAGTTCCTCCGAGTAATAGTAGAAATCCGGGTGGTGGATCAGCGTCGCAATGACGCAGGCCTCACTTTCCGGCCGTCTCAGGTCTTCCAGATTCATCATGCATCACCCTCCCTGCGCATAGCAGCAATCCCTGTGGTAGCCGCAGAGATAGCGGCAGTGGAAGTAGTCGATATACGGACGGAAGTCCTCTTCGGCGGAAATAGTCTCGATGGTGCGGCCCGCCCAGTCCAGCGCCTCTTCATAGGCCTTCTGATCGAAAGGTTCTTCGATAAACTGGCGGTTTTTGAAGCAGTTGAAGCACAAAAGGCTCGGGAGTTCGCCGTATTTCTGTTTGACGGCGTGGGCGTAGAGGTAAAGCTGGCGCAGCATGTCGTCCAGCTCCTGATCCTTGAGCGTCGGGGTCTTTCGGCCGCTTCGGGGCTTCAGTTCCCTGGATTTGTTGTCGATGACGGCCAGTTTACCGTCACGCTCTCCGATGAAGTCCACGAAAGCGACAAAGTTCGCCCCGTTTACATCGAAATGAATCTCCTCTTCCACGCCGCGCTTCTCAAATGGGAAGGGCTCGAAGTTTTCGAGGTATTCCCGGCCGGCGTTGATGTATTTCACCACCGTGGACTGAGGCGGGCGCTCGCCTTCCACCTCGGAGGAAAAACCGAGGAGGAAAGCGGTCGGCATCTCCTCTTTCGGGAGATCGCCGCTGTAATATCGCTCAATCAGGCGGTGGATGAAGGAACCGTAGCTTGCGTAGAACATCGGTTCCTCCTTTTCCTCCAGGATATAGCGCAGATACCATGCGTAAGGGCAGGATTCGAAGCTGTTGAGGCGGCTGTAGCTCCATGTCATGTCCTCAATCAGAGGACGGTAGCTTACATCGCCCAAACTACATCATCCAGTCCGGAATTCCATTGTAGATTCTCATGACAGTACCTCCCGGCGGCCGCCTCAGAACGGGAGGCCGTCGTCGTCCACTTCGCCGTCGTCCACGGCGCGCTCCGCTCCGCGGCTGTGGGTGCTGCCGCTGCCGTCGGCCATTTCAAAGTCAAAGACGTTGAAGTTGGTGTAGGTGACGTTCTTCTCCTTGTCGTAGCGGTTGGAGACGTCCACGTCGCCGAGCTTGATGCGGTCCTTCGGCTTCAGGTTCAGCGCCTTGTTGGCGCAGGCCGTTCCGCAGAACATGACGAAGCCGCCGAAGTCCTGCACATATTCGCCGGTGTCCTTGTCCTTCCGGCTGATGGAGATGCGCCCCTTGGCGCGGCTGTTGGAAACCTGGGAAACCTCCCAAATCGTGCAAAATGCACCTGTTCTGAATCCTATGGTAATCAGCTCCTTCTTATGTACTGAGATACGTCTTCCGGAATTCCTCCAGAAGCTTGGACGCCAGCGCCGGTTCGTGGATCTTGAAGTAGTCATACTTCCCGGCGGAGTTCTTCTTCACGTAGCGGCTCAGGAATTTCCCGAGCTCGTCCGCCTTCTCGGAATGCTCGGCGAAGTAGGCCTTGAATTCCTTGTCGAACTGGGTGATGATGCCGTCGGCGATGGCTTTTTCCTCGGAAGCCTCGGCTTCCTTCTGGCGGCTGCGGAAGGCATCCACATCCTCGGCGGCGACCTGTGCGATCTGGAAGTAATTCGTCATGAAATACCTGGTGCAGTAGGTCATGGCAGAACCGAAGGCCTGGGACGGATCGGCCTGAGACCCTGTCACGGTCCACGGAACATCCAGCGATTCCCCGCTTTCGTCGTCGATCCAGCGGAAGATCATATCCGCACGGAACAGCATCTCGCTCACCTTCTGATCGTAGGGCTCGCCGGTCTTGGTGAACTTGCTGTTCACGGTGACGACCTGTTCCACACTGGAGGTGCCCGGGGTGATCATGGGGATCAGGGAGATGTTGTACTTCTTCATCCCGCTCTTGACACTGGCAAGAATTTGCGTGATGTCGGCGTAGGAGTAGTTAAACCCGCGCTTGTCCTTGACGGCGACATCCGCAATCGAGCGGATCTTGGCCAGCTTCTGAATCAAATTCAGCTTTTCCTCTGCCATATGGCCTCCTTATGTAAATGTTATTCTTACACCGTTAGGCTTGAGAGACGCCCGGCATGCGGGCGTTCTCTTAACGGCGCGCTATATTATCAGCGTCTGTTTCCAGCGCTCATAATCAATCTTATATTCCCTGGCAAGCTCGTTGCGCTTTTTGTTCGGCACGGGGCCGGATCGGGAAGCCCGGGCCGGGAGATCGTAGAGCTGGGCATCGGCGGCCTTCAGGAAGTCCACCGGGAATCCGGCCTGTTCCTCCTCGTACATGCGGTAGAAGAGACCGGAGAGCCAGATGCGGTTGAAGCTGATGTCCATATCCTCCATGGGCGTGCCGATGAGGCGCGGCCTCTTCCGTCCTACGTCGGTACGGAAGGACAGGACGGTGGGCTTGCCTTTGATGCCCCGCAGCAGGAGGTCGCCGGGGACTCTGGGGCGTTTGAAGCGCTCAAGCTCGACACAGTTGTGCATTGCCGGAAGGGACTCCGGGTAGATGGGGTATTCCCTGCCGCCCCGGCGGATCGTCTGGGTACGGAAGTCCACCTCGGAAGAGCGGACGGTGATGGCGTCATCCTGGGAAAGCCCGGCGTAGCAGAGCCAGCAGAACGCCCGAACGGTGTTGTCGGAAGTGTTGGCGGACTCCGGAGCGCAGATGATATCCAGCCAGGACTGCAGATGCCTCGGGTTCCGGAGGGTCGTCTGTCTCATGCGCTCGATGCCGATATCCTGCAGATTCTGCAGCGCGTCGGTTGCGCCGGGAATCCCGTTTTCCGTACACCATCTGCCGTATTCGCGCAGAATGGTCAGGCGTGTGTGCCGGCTTCGGTTTTTGGTTCCCATCTGGGAGCCTACGGCAAGGCGGAGCTCCTCCCCTTCCATGGCGCAGAGATCCCTGCCGAGACGCTCTTCACATGGTTCCAGCGCGTTGAAAAGCTTCAGCGCTTCCTCGCGGACCGCCGCGGCCTCGGTATAGGATTTAACAAAGCGTGTTTTCTGTTCGGCATTATACATCCAGGTCACCTCAGACAAGGGTCATTTTCCAGCGTTCGTAATCGCGCCGGTATTTCCGGGCGAAGTCACGGCGCTTGGCGTCCTGGGTGTTGCGGCCGGAGGAAACCTCGTATTCCCTGGAGGAGATGTTCAGCTCCCGGACGTTCATGAAGTCCACATCCATGCCGGCGAGCTCGTCCTGGTAAACCCGGTAGAAGATACCGGACATCCGGATGTGGGTATAGGAGAGGTTGAGATCGGTGTCGCCGTTTTCCAGCGCCTTCCGGTTCTTGGCCGAGACCCGGGCACGGAGGACATTGGCAGTCGGAAGGCCGCCGCTTCCCCGCAGGAGGATGTGCCCGCTTACCCGGCCGAGTTCCTTGGTGTAAAGGGGATGGTAGAAGGCGAAGCTCTGAAGCTCCGCACAGTTTTGAAAAGCCGCAAGTCCTTCCCGGTAGATCGGGTACTCCGCGCCGCCGTGGCGGATCAGCATGTGATCGAAATCAAGCTCGCTGTCCAAAACAGTCAGCGCATCATCGCTCTCCAGCCCGGCGTAGCCCAGCCAGAGCCAGGCACGGAAGACATTGTCCGTGGTCAGGTCTTTCTCCGGCGCAAAGAGGATATCCATCCAGCGCTGGAGCTGCTTCGGATTCCTCACGGTGCGGGTCCGGATCTTCTCCAGGCTCACCGAGTCGTCCAGATGCAGCGCCGCATCCGTCGCACCCTCAATCCCATGTTCCAGGCACCACATGGCGTAGTTTCGCAGGATGGTCTTGGGCACATGGGTACTGACGCTTCTGATTCCGGCGTAGTTTTCAAACAGCGGGCGAAGCCGGTCGGCGTCAAAGGTGCAGAGATCCGCACCGGCCTCGTTCTCGTACTTCTCACAGTTGTTGAAAAACCCGCGTATTACTTCTCGGTATGAAACGCTTACGGTCAGATCCCTGATAAACCTTGCCTTCTGCTCTGCGTTATACATAAGCACCCTCCTGTATTTTATGTATCACGCGACCGAAGCCGCGTTCAGGGAGCGTGCCTGCATCCAGATTTCACGGAGTTCATCCAGTTCCAGAAACGCAATCGCCGAGGAAGCCAGGATACTTGCGGCGGCAATCTGTCCGAGGTATGACGGGGAGAGCGTGGTGACGTATCTCCCGAGCCGTTCCTTGGACATGCGTTCCGGGTTTTCACAGAGAACCATGCTGTCACGGGGAAGGCCGGTCTCTGCGGCAGGCAGTACAACATGCGTCGGCTGTCCGATTTTCTTGAGAGAAGATGTAAGCGGGAGGGCGATTACATTCGGGCTGTGGGCGTTGCCGACATTGTTCTGGAAAACCAGGCCGGGACGCCAGCCGCTCTGCTCGCTTCCGCTTCCGCCGAACCGCATGAAGTAGATATCTCCAATACATGGGAGCTTATCCGTGCGATACATGGTGTTACATCCTTTCGTCGGAGCCAGCTTTCAGTATAACACCCTGCAGCGCAGAAGTCAATTAAGAAAAGTATTTACATGGGATCAGTCCGCGATGAACCGGACTCTCTGCAGCGAAGTTCCTTTGCCTTTCGTTACACAGCACACAAGATCAAAAACCGTTCCGATACTTTCGACATCGTCGTACATGTGTACCTCCTTTACACGTTCAAAACAGATGATGTCCTTTTGATTTCGAAACATGATTCGCTCTGTGAACGGACTCGGGATCACATCCGGCATTCGAAGCGTCATCTTTGCCGCAAACGGAAACAGGTTCGCGTTGTTCTCGGTCGAAAGAATGTAGCTCTTTTCCACGGCGGTCCGCGTCCATTCGGCAAATTCCGATATGCTCAACACTCTCATTCCAGATTTCCTTCCTTGCAATCCGAAGACCGCTGTGCTATAATCACATCGGACACGGAACTTAGTGGTTTTCGTTTCGCGGCCTGTAAAACTGTCGCTGTCGGTTTTACACTCTCTTTCCGGAGGCTCTCTCTTACGCTCGGAGAGCCTCTTTTTTTTTGCTTGACATTTGAACGGTACTCTATTATAATGCGAATTGTAGTAAAACTTTCCTAAGCACATCCGGAGTATATCAGAAAGATTTCACATTGTCAAGAGTGCAAATAGTATTTTTTTACTAAGGGAGAGCAACGATGAATCTCTATGAAAAGATCTGCAGACTTGCAGAGCGAAAGGGCGTGTCCATCGCACAGGTTGAGCGCGACCTCGGATTCAGCCCTGCTTCTCTGCGGAAACTGCAAGTCAACAAGCCCAGCGCCGACAAAGCACTGGCGCTTGCCAATTATTTCGGCGTGTCCACCGATTATCTTTACGGCGCGACACCGATTGAAAAGCCCGCCGACCAGCTGCTGGACAACGATTTCATCAGCCTGCAGCGTGCCAGGCAGAACATGTCCAAAGAAGAGTGGAAGCAGGCGATGGATATCATCCGCGCCGGATTTTCCTCGGCCTTCCACGACCAATGAGAGAGGAAATCCGAAGGCGGCTTGACGAGGAGATCCGGGTTCTCTACGAGAGAAGGATCGTGCGGGGCTTCCCCGTCCAGCCCATCGCCCTGACGCTTCGCAGACGGGACTGCCGGTACATCAGCTACGAAAGCCTCGCCGCGGCCAGCGGCCGGAGCCTGCAGGAAGTTGTGCTGGCCATGGGCAGTGCGGACGGCTGCACCAACTACGACCCGAAGAAAAACCGCTACCTCATCGCCGTGAACGACGAAGGCCGAACCAGAACCCGTGTCCGCTGGACAACGGCGCATGAGCTCGGCCATATTTACGCAGGACATTTCATCGAGCTTGCCAACGCCGGGCGGCACGAGGCCTCGCCCTCGGAACTGCCCTATATGGAAGAGGAAGCGGACTACTTTGCCGCTTCCCTGCTGGCGCCGATTCCGGCGATCCGAAAGATGAGAGCCAAAAGCGCCGACGATGTGCGCCGCTGGTTCGATCTGAGCCGGACGGCGGCGTCCTACCGCTGGGCGGAATACCTGCAGTGCAAAAACCAGACGGTACTGGACGGGTTCTTCCGCTGGGCTTCGGCGGAGTCCGCCGTGAAAACCGGCGAGATGATGCATCGAAAACCCAGGGACATCTGGCCGGAGGAGTCGGAGTTCTACACCTGAGCTACGAGTTGATCGCTTCCTGGATGCTGTCGATTGCGTCATCGAGCGAATCGGAAGCGTCCGAGAGGGCGTCGCATGCGTCCTCCATAGAGTAATACCGGTCGGTGTCCTGGAAGTTTTCCGGCATGTTCTCCATGGCGTCGTTCTCTTCTTCGGCGATGCGGTCAACCGTCGTCTTCACACCGCGCAGCATTTCCAGCGCCTGGGTCAGGCTTTCCCTGCGTCTTGCGTTCACGCCGTCTTCTCCCAGAGACTCGGGTAAACGAAGCTGAGCTTCAGGTGGTCACCGTCTTCGGCCTGAACCCGGAAGGACATCGCCCGCTGGATCAGCTGGCCGAGCTGGGGCTGGGTACGGCTGCACTCCACGGTCATCATGACCAGGTCGATGTTCACCGTCATGTTGATCTCGTCAATCTCGACGTTGAAGCTGTCCACGTCCTGCTCGTCGATGAGAACATCGAAAGCCTCGCAGTACTGCTTCAGGAAGTCCACGCGCTCCGGCACCGGCTCAAACAGCGGGGCGAAACGCTCGTTTGCGTCCTCCAGAACCATCTCAACAACATGGAAACTCGAAAACTTCATACTCAGTTATCTACCTTTCTGGTCATACCGTAAAATGTGAGGTTGAAAACGATGGTGCCGTCCAGCTTCGGGTACATCTCGTAGTTGGAGGCGAGCGCACAGGCTCTGGCGAACAGATCCGTATCGGTGACGCTGAAATCCTTCGCCTCGAAGGAGATCGTGCCGACACTTGGGAAGTCGTCGTGCGGGACGGCGTTCATTTTGATGTTCCGTCCGCGAAGAATCGTCCGGAGAATCTGGTAGCAGGTCTTGAATTCCGCAAGACGCTTGGGATCTTCGATGGAAAGCCCGCTCTCGTCCTTCATGATCGCTTCGGCGATCTTTTTCATCAGATCGCTCAGCTCCTTCTCCGCCCTTTCGTCATCCTCAAACCCACGGCCGTATGCTTTGTCGCTCAAGTTGACCACCTGTCCTTTCATTTCTCGTGCATCTTTTCCAACACGTCGTATCTATCTTCAAGCTCGGGAGGCGTCCTCGCCTTGCCGAGTTTTTTCATTTTGTCGCCGTCGACCTCGTACAAAAAGTACCATTCGCGGCTGTTTTCCTTGCTCGTCAGGATAAAAATCAGCTTCCCGCTGCGGTTGTAGTAGCTTACCCAGCCCTTCTCCCCTTTTGGATACCGGAGTTCAGCTATTCTGCATGGCCTTGATGGTGGAGACGCAGTCGATGATCTCCATGGAGGCGTCGGCCAGCTCGTCATGGCGGTTCAGGTGGGACAGCGAGATGCGGATGGAGCA
>DGVL01000169.1 GCA_002394965.1 Lachnospira sp. UBA4285 | reverse complement strand
CGGCCTCGGCCGCGGCATCAAAGGCAGCGGAGGTATAGCTCCCCTCCAGAGGGGAGAGGGGTTTTCCGGTACAAAGAATCAGCATACTCATTTCGGCACCTGCTCTCGTTGCTTTTCTGCCAAAATAGCATATTCCGGAGAGTGTGTCAAGAAGAGCGGCACTGAAAACCGGATGTGAAAAAATGATGTTTTTCTTGTGCGAACGCTTTTTATTTGGTACAATACATCTTGATGCAGTGTCATCTTAAAAGGAGGAATCAAAATGCGAAAGTTTCTGAAAACCAGCCATGTCATTTCCAGGATCTTCCTGTATCTGAGCGTGATCGGAGTTCTGCTCCTATACTTCTTCAAACCCGGTGTTATAAGCCTGGTACAGCAGTTTGTTCCGACGGCGGATACGGGGGCCTGGCTTGCGCTGGTGACGACGCTCTCCATTGCGGCGGTGATGTTTGCCGCCTCGGAGCTGGCATATAAGAGCCTGACGGACAATGAATTCATGATCACCCTTTCCACGTCGATTCTGGAGACGGCATACAGCCGGTATGATCTCAGTGACCGCCGCTTCAGCAAGCCGGCCAAGGGCGAATTCGAATTCAACCAGGGCCTGCGGGACGTGACCGACGAGAGGGAGCGCGTCATGTACGAACTCTCCTGGGAGAAGCAGAACAACAAAGCGCTTCAGAAAAAGACGATCGGCAACATGATCGTGGCGCTGATCTTCTTTATCGCCGGCCTGGTGTTTTTCTTCTGCCCTGCCGTCTGGTACCCCATCTCCAAGGGCCTGATGTCCTTCAAGACCGGGACGGTCATGGATTACTTCTCGCTGGTGGCCATTATCCTGACCCTGTTCATCATCTTTGAGATCGGAAACAACCAGGGCCCCATCAGAAGACTGAGCACGATTCTTTCCATCCGCACCAGAAGCGACGAGCTCAACGAGAAGCCGGTTCTGGCCTCCAGACCGGAAGCGTTCTATACCAACGCGGCACCGGTGTATGAGGCGCCGAAGCCTGCCGCACCGGTGGTAGAGCATGTCGTAACGAGCCCGGTCTCCGCTCCGGAACCGGTAAAGCCGGAAGAAACCTGGACGCCGGAGCCCGCCTGGATGGGCGTTCCGGAAGAGACGGGGGCGGAGGACAAACCCCATGGAAGCGCGTTTGTAAACCTTACCCCGGACGAAGAGGACAGAGCAGAATAAGCAAAGCATTACCGCTTCTAAAGGGAAGCGGAAAATCAAAAGGAGTCAACACAATTGAACTACGCAAAACTCGGGCGCTCCGCCCTGGAACAGGAGCAGGAGAAGTGTGAATCAGAATATGAGGCCCTGAAGGCCCAGGGCCTGAAACTGGATATGTCCCGTGGAAAACCGGGAAAAGAACAGCTGGATCTCATCAGCGGAATCCTGAGCATCCTGACCGAAGCGGCGGACTGTGCCGCAGACGGAATGGATACACGCAACTACGGAGGCCTTGCCGGGTTGCCGAGCGCGAGAGCGCTTTTTGCCGATATCCTCGGCTGCAGACCGGAGGAATGCTTCGTGGGCGGAAACTCCAGTCTGGACTTGATGTACAATACCATCTCAAAGGCCTATACCCACGGCCTGCTTCACAGTGAAAAACCCTGGTGCAGACTGGACAAGGTGAAATTCCTGTGCCCGGCCCCGGGCTATGACCGGCATTTCCGTGTGACGGAGAGCTTCGGCGCGGAGCTGATCACCGTCGATATGACCCCGACGGGACCGGATATGGATCAGGTCGAGGACCTGGTGAAGGACCCTGCGGTAAAAGGCATCTGGTGCGTGCCGAAGTATTCCAACCCGGACGGGATCATCTACAGCGACGAGACCATCCGGCGGTTTGCCCGGCTGAAGCCCGCTGCAGAGGATTTCGTGATTATGTGGGACAACGCCTACTGTGTCCATGAGTTCGACGGCGACTTTGTGCCCTTCCCGGACATTCTCTCCCTCTGCCGGGAGGCCGGAAGGCCGGATATGGTTTTTGAATTTGCCTCAACCTCCAAGATTACCTTCCCGGGCGGCGGAATCTCCGTGATGGCGGCCAGCGAAGCCAACCTGAAGTATATGCAGAAGCTCTTCGGCGTACAGACCATCGGCTATGACAAGGTCAATCAGCTGCGTCATGTACTGTATCTGAAGGATAAGGCCAATACCCTTGCCCTGATGAAAAAGCATGCGGCCATCATGAAGCCGAAGTATCGGATGGTCCTGGATATGCTGGAGCGTGAAATTGCCCCGCTGGGCATCGCCGAGTGGCAGAAGCCGAAGGGCGGTTATTTCATCAGCGTGAACACCATGGACGGCATTGCGAAGCGTACACTGGAGCTCTGCCGGGAGGCAGGGGTAACGATGACGCCGGCCGGTGCGACCTTCCCCTATGGGATCGACCCTCGGGACCGCAACATTCGTGTGGCGCCGAGCCTTCCCCCGGTGCAGGAACTGCAGCAGGCGATGGAGATCTTCTGCGTCAGTATGCGTCTGGCCGCACTGGAAAAGCTGCTGGCAGGCTGAACACATTCGAAAGGATGGTATCGTCCCGCCCCGCAAAACGGAGCGGGACGATACCATAATATATATAATGTAAGATGCAGGTAAAATCAAAAAAGAAAGCAGGGAAAAACATGAATCTGGAAAAACTGGAAAAGAACGTAA
>DGVL01000063.1 GCA_002394965.1 Lachnospira sp. UBA4285 | reverse complement strand
CGATCAAAAGCCCGGAATGACAGATACGGAACGCTGCCATCGTGCAGGATTACCGTATCCCGCCCGTTGTCCGGGAAGGCCAGAAAAGAAGCGCCGTAGTTGTGCCGCACGATCTCCGGTATGATTTCTGCGCTCATCTTTAAAACGCTCCTTTCACCAGGGTAAAACGGTCCTGGTCAAAGCCCGCCACGTCGAACCGAACAGGTGTGCTGTCCGGGTCATACCCCTTGACCGTCATGTAATACAGGGCACAGTGGCGGATCCTGGCCTGCTTTCTTTTGTCAACCGCCTCCAGCGACGAGCCGAACGCGCTGCCGGCGCGGTACTTGACTTCAATGAACACAAGTATACTGCCGTCCAGGGCAATCAAGTCGATCTCGCCCGTCCGCGTGCGGTAACTGTGCTCCAGGATCTGGTACCCCTGAGCCTTCAGCTTTTCCGCCGCCTTATATTCATACCCGGTGCCTACACTTCGCCTGTTCAATTCTGTTCTCCGATGAACTTCCTGATAAATGTCATCCGATGAATCGGACAGGGGCCGTATTCTTTGAGTGCCGCGATGTGAGCGGCTGTCCCGTACCCCTTGTTGGACGCAAAGGAATACTCCGGATACAGCCTGTCCATGGCAACCATGTAGCGGTCTCGTGTGACTTTCGCCATGATGCTTGCCGCAGCGATCGACTGAATCAGAGCGTCGCCGTGGATAATGCCGTGCTGCCGTATTGCAACCCCGGGAATCGTGACGGCGTCGGCCAGAATGAGATCCGGTGTGACACCGAGTCGGCGTATGGCTTTGCGCATGGCTTCATAGTCAGCCTGCAGAATGTTGATCTCATCAATCCGTTTCGGAGAAGCACTGGCGACGGACCAGCGGACAGCATTACTTGCGATCACTTCAAACAGTTCATTGCGCTGTTTCTCCGAAAGCTTTTTCGAGTCACGGATGTGTAGGATCCGGACGCCTCTCGGCAGAATCACAGCCCCCGCCACGACCGGCCCGGCCAGCGGTCCGCGGCCGACTTCATCTATGCCGCAGATCAGCTCACAGTCCGGGTACTGCTGTTCAAACTCGCAGAGCCCTTCTATCCGTTCTTTTTCCCTGCGCAGTTTCTCCTGCCTCTTCCGTTCCCGTTCTTCCTGTGCTGCGTTCATTCGTCACTCCTTTGCGGGAGGCTTTTCAAGGCTGATCCTTCCCAGACGGCCGCTTCGGAAGTCATCCAGGATCGCTCTGGCCGCCCGGCCATAATCCACGCCTCCGCCCTTCCGCACAAACGCGCGGCACACGCAGATATCCTCCATACAGCGGATAGCATCTGCCGAGGTACCTGGTCGAAGGATCATGTCATCCCGCTGCGCATCTATCGTTTCAGACTCATCGATGCCGTACCGTGCGGCAAGAGCCCCCGGATACGACTTCAGGAGATAGGTGATGAGCTCAAGCGCCAGTTCCTCAATATTGATGACCTCATCCCGCATGGATCCTGTCAGGGCCAGATTTCTGCCTGTCTTCTCTCCTTCCATGCCCGGCCAGAGAATACCCGGTGTGTCGAGCAGCTCAAAGGAAGAGCCGACAGCAATCCACTGCCCGCCGCGTGTAACTCCTGGCTTATTCCCGGTCTTTGCAGAGGCGCGTCCGGACAGCGAATTGATCCACGTCGACTTGCCGACATTCGGAATCCCGGCGATCATAGCCCGCACGTGGTCCGTGTTCATCCCTTTCGCACGCCGTCTTGCGTTTCTGTCCTCACACACCTTCTGAGTCATCTGCGTCAGAGTTCTGACACTGATCCGCCTCCTTGCGTCTGCGGCAAGACAGGATATCCCGGCTGACTGAAAATGTGAGGACCACAGCGCCGTAACCGCCGGATCCGCCAGATCCGACTTGTTCAGGATGAGAATTCTCCCCTTGCCCGCGGCCATCCTGTCTATATCCGGATTGCGGCTTGACGCTGGGCATCTCGCGTCGACGATTTCAATCACAACATCCACAAGACGGATGCTGTCCTCCATCATGCGGCGGGCTTTGGCCATATGGCCCGGGTACCACTGATATTTCATAATTACCTCACAAGTCTTCTCAGGGGATCCGGTAAGGTCCGAGTGACGTCAGTCGGCACCAGCACCTGCCGAGAATCTGAGAACGCTTCACCGTCCCGATGGAGATGGAGCGGCTGTCCTCGCTGTTGTTGCGGTTGTCACCGAGTACAAAGTACTCGTCATCTCCCAGAGTCACTCCGTCAGACGCAAGCCCTGGTGAGATTGCTTTCTGATCCGTCACGTCATCCATGAGCGCCACATCGTCTATGTACACGTGCCCGTCAGTTATCCGGACTGTCTCACCCGGAAGGCCGATGATCCGCTTCACATACACGCGCCCGTTCACCCGGAAGGCACAGATATCATAGCGCCTCGGAGCGGCGAAGGAATACATTGCGCTGCTTGAGAGCACTGTCTCACCAGGAGAAAGCGCCGGGCTCATGGACGCGCTCGTAACCGGCACCGGCATGGCAAGAAAATACACGGCGCAGAAAGCCGTCAGGACGAGCATCAGGCAAGTCGTCACCGTCTTTAAAACAGTGAGGAATGTCTGCGCAGGCTTCGGCTGCGTTTTCATGCTGTGAGAATAGCTGTAAGGATACACCGGAGATCTCCCATTATCACGAAAAAGAAAGGCACCCTGCTTCCGGAGTAAACAGGAATACAGGATGCCTCACTTTAAGAATTCCAGCGGATTATGACTGCTGTGCCGCCTTAACCTTGGCAGCCTTGCCAGTTCTCTCGCGCAGGTAGTACAGCTTGGCTCTTCTGGCCTTGCCTTCGCGGATAACCTTTACAGCTTCTACGTTCGGAGAATGAAGCGGCCAGCTCTTCTCAACGCCCACACCGTTGCTCAGCTTGCGGACAGTGAACGTCGTGCGCGCACCTGTTCCCTGAATCTTGATGACAGTCCCCTCGAAGACCTGAATTCTCTCACGGTTTCCCTCGCGGATCTTCGCCGACACGGCGACCGTATCGCCCGTGCAGAACTGCGGCAGATTCTCTTTCATCTGCTCTTTCTCGATCTCTCTGATAATATCGTTCATAAGAACCTCCATACCTTGATGTTCGTAATACATGACCCGTCGGTCTGTAACAGAGGACCATCTCGTTTAATCAATAGCTTTTTAAAGATACCACAACCGCGGGCCTGATGCAAGAAAAACCTCACTCCCGCATACCCGGAATCAGATGTACCGTCGTGACGCCCTGTTCCATGTCGTGTCCTACGACAAATGGCTTCACAGCCGGAATCAGGATCTCCTTTCCCTCCGGCGTGATCACGCTGTACACATTCGATGCACCGGTTGCAAAAATATCCTCGAGAATTCCCAAGGGTTCCCCTTCATCCGTCACGACCTTCTGGCCGATCAGATCCGCAATGAAATACTCCCCCGGCGGCGGCGTGAGAGCGTTTTCACGCGTCACATACACATCGGCGCCCCGGTAGCGCTCTGCCTCGGATATATCCCCGAACTCTCTGAATTTAATGACAGCAAATTTCCTGACGAACTTCACGCCCTCCGCATGCAGCGTCAGCTTTTTCCCCCGGCAGACCAGATAGCATTCCTTCAGGGTGCTGAACCGCTCCGGATTATCCGTGACCGGCAGAATATTCACTTCCCCATGGATCCCGTGCGTCGAAGCGAGCACACCGATCCGCAGATCCGATCCTTCAGCCATGCGTTACTGATCGTCGATGTCAACGACGACCCGCTTGCTCATGCCGGTGGAGGCAGCGGATACGACGGAGCGGATCGCCTTCGCAATTCTTCCGCCCTTGCCGATCACCTTGCCCATATCTTTCGGAGCGACGCGCAGCTTCAGTACCAGAATCTTATCCTTTTCGGTCTCCGTTACGACGACAGAATCGGGGTCATCAACAAGTGCCTTGGCGATGACTTCGACTAATTCTTTCATATCGTACCCTCCGGAGAATTATTTTTCTACGCCGGCTGCCTTCAGAAGTTTTGCGGCGATCTCGGTCGGCTGCGCGCCATTGGCGATCCACTTCTTTGCCTTCTCAGCGTCAATGATGATTTTGGCAGGCTCGAAGTTCGGGTCATATGTTCCGATCTGGTCAATTACCTTGCTGCCCTGTGCCGTGCGGGAATCCGCAACAACAACTCTGTAGATCGCGTTTTTCTTCTCGCCGACTCTGTTTAATCTGATCTTTACCATTTCTCATTCTCCTCTTGTTCTCAGAAAGATTTCTATATGTTAAAAAGGAAGTTTTCGACCGAAAAGCCCCTTTTTACCACCCTTCATCATGCCGGGCATCTGCTTCACCATGCGCCGCATCTGTTCGAACTGCTTGCAGAGTCTGTTGACCTCTGCGATGTCAACCCCCGCGCCTCTGGCGATCCTGCGCTTTCTGGACGGACTCAGGATCTGCGGATTGGCACGTTCCCTCGGCGTCATGGAAAATATGATACTCTCGATTCTGTGCATATTGTCCTCGGCGCTGGCCGCGTCGTCGTCCGTCAGCTTTGTCTTTCCGGACACGCCCAGACCAGGGAGCATGCTTATGACGGAGCCTATCCCGCCCATCTTGCGGACCTGCTCAAGACTCGTGAGATAGTCATTGAAGTCAAAATCGGCCTTCTTAAGCTTCTCATTCATCTGCGCAGCTTTTTCCTGGTCGATGCTCTTCTGCGCATTTTCAATCAGCGTCAGGACATCGCCCATCCCCAGAATCCGGCTTGCCATGCGGTCCGGATAGAACTGCTGGAGATCGGAGAGCTTTTCTCCCATACCGACATACAGAATCGGCCGGCCGGTCACGGCTTTGATCGAAAGCGCCGCACCACCGCGGGTGTCACCATCCATCTTGGTGAGGATGACACCGTCAACCCCCACCTTGCTGTCGAATGTCTTTGCCACATTGACCGCATCCTGACCGGTCATGGCGTCGACGACAAGAACGGTCATATCGACAGGAACGGCATCTTTGATATTGACGAGCTCCTGCATCATCTCCTCATCGATATGAAGCCGGCCGGCCGTATCGATGATCAGAACACCGAAGCCATTCTCAAGAGCGTGAGCATATGCAGCCTTGGCGATATTCACAGGGCTCTCGCCATCACCCATGGAGAAGACTTCCACGCCCTGCTTCTGTCCGTTGATCTTCAGCTGATCGATGGCCGCCGGACGATACACATCGCACGCAGCCAGCAGCGGTTTGACGCCTTTTCCTTTGAATTTTCCCGCGAGCTTGGCAGCCGTAGTTGTCTTTCCTGCACCCTGAAGACCCGTCAGAAGCACAACTGTCAGTTTCCCCGGCCGGAGCGGAATCTCCGTCGTCTCAGAGCCCATCAGTTTCGTAAGCTCTTCATTGACGATTTTCACCACCATCTGCCCCGGTGTGAGGCTCTGCATGACATCCTGACCGACAGCCCTCTCCGTGACAGTGTTCACAAAGCTTTTGACGACCTTGTAATTGACATCGGCCTCCAGGAGAGCCATCTTGACTTCCTTCATGGCCTCCCGCACGTCCGCTTCCTTCAGCCGGCCTTTCCCGCGAAGATTCTTAAATACATTCTGAAGTTTTTCGCTGAGACTTTCAAATGCCATTCAGATTTCTCCCAGTATTCTGTCAGCCAGTCCGCTGATCTGCCTGAAACTATCCGGATCTTTTCCATCGGACAGTTCCCGGATCTTCGCAGCACAGCGCCGCACCTCCTCAAACTTCCTGACCAGGTGCAGATTGTTTTCATATCCCTGCAGCTGCCTGTCTACGCGCCGCAGCAGATCAGAAGCCGCCTGGCGGGTGATTCCGGCTGTCTCGGCGATTTCGGAAAGCGAAAGGTCATGAAACACAGCCATCTGGTATATTCTGCTCTGATGCTCCGTGAGCAGGCAGCCGTAAAAGTCATACAGCAGGCTTCTTCTGACGATTTCTTCCAACGAAACAGCTCCTTCATGCCAGTTCTGTCCCCGTGACAGCGAATTAACCTTACCATATAACCACAAAGACTGTCAAGTATTATTACTTGACAGCTTATGGAATCCGGATATATGCCCTTTTGTCCTTTTAATCCCGCGTGATTCCAAGCTTTTCAAGGACAGCTTCCTGATGTTTCTCCATAATTTTCCGCTCGTCATCCTCCATATGGTCGTACCCGAACAGATGCATCATGCTGTGGGCCGTGAGAAACGCCAGCTCGCGCTTCTGACTGTGGCCATATTCCGTCGCCTGTTCGACCACTTTATCAAGGCTGATGACAATATCTCCCAGTATCAGAAGCCCGGTTTCCGGATCGACATAGTCCTCGGGAGAATCTTCCTTGTCGGCGATGACCCTGGAGAAATCCCCGGCTGCCGGGAACCTCAGGCCGGGAAACGAAAGAACATCCGTCGGTCTGTCCACGCCGCGGTACTGCCGGTTGATCTCCCAGATTCCGTCGTTATCCGTGAGTGTGACCGAGAGTTCAAACTTCACCGGAAAGGATTCCAGCTCCGCTGCCGTCTCCACGACCTGACGGATCACATCCTCCGCAGAAAAATCAAGCCGCCGGGTGGTCTCGTAATTCACAGATGTAATCATTTTCTGCTTCCTTTTCTTCGTTTTTCCGCTGTCTCGTACTCTTCATACGCCCGGACGATCTTCTGGACGAGCGGATGCCTGACTACGTCCTGCGCCGTGAGACGAATCTGCCCGATCTCGTCGACTTTCGCGAGGACCCTCAGGGCAACATCCAGACCACTCACCGTGTCCCTCGGCAGATCCTTCTGCGTGCGGTCGCCGGTCACAACTACCTTTGAGCCAAAGCCGATTCGCGTCAGGAACATCTTCATCTGGGAAGGCGTTGTGTTCTGCGCCTCATCCAGAATGATAAATGCGTTGTCGAGCGTTCTGCCTCTCATATACGCGAGCGGCGCGACCTCGATCAGCCCTTTCTCCATATTGGATGAAAAGCTCTCCGGCCCCATGATTTCAAACAGAGCATCGTAGAGTGGCCGCAGATACGGATCGATCTTGCTCTGCAGATCACCCGGCAGAAACCCCAGTTTCTCGCCTGCTTCAATAGCAGGGCGCGTCAGGATGATGCGCCCCACCTCATTGGCGCGGAAAGCCGATATCGCCATGGCCATGGCCAGGTATGTCTTTCCGGTTCCAGCCGGACCGACGCCAAACACAATCATCTTGTCACGGATTGCCTGGATATACTTCTTCTGTCCGATAGTCTTTGGCTTTATAGGTTTCCCGGTTATTGTCCGCGCAATGACATCTGCGTCGGCTTCCAGAACTTCGGCTTCCCGATTCTCCACAGCCAGAGACAGTGCGTAATCCACGTTCTGTTCCGTGACAACGCCGTTGCGCCTTGCAAGCTCACTGAGCGTACTGATGACACCGCCGGCAGCCCCCGCCGAACTGTCCGTGCCGATGATCTTCAGGCGTCCGTCTCTCGCGATGACGGTCACACGCAGTGCTTTCTCTATTTTTTTGATATTGGCGTCAAGCTGCCCGAAGACAACCGGCGCAATGTCTGCCGGGACATCGATGGATGATTCAATCACACTCATATCCGGAAATCTTCTCTCTTTCAAAAGCCTGCAGGCAATGCCCGCAGCTATGCTAAAAAAAATCCGGTACGAACTGTTCGCCCGCACCGGTTCTCTTACTGATCGATTCAGAAATTACTTGAACTTTCTTTTTCTGGCTGCTTCAGACTTTTTCTTGCGTCTTACGCTCGGCTTTTCGTAATGCTCTCTCTTACGAATCTCCTGCTGAATGCCTGCCTTTGCGCAATTTCTCTTGAAACGCTTTAAAGCGCCTTCAATCGTCTCATTGTCTCTAACCTTGACACTCGACATAAGCTGTTTTTCCCGACCACCTTTCTCAAATGCAGATTATGCAGATTGCTCCAAGGCTGAACCATGCACAAGTGCTATTATATCACGCACGAAGCTCCCGTCAAGAAGAAATCCGTACTTGACGCAATTTCGGAGATGCTATCGCGGTGCCGTTCATTCAGCCAAGTTGTTTAGCGAGTTCTTCCGGAGCCGCCTTGATGAGATCCGGAATGCCGGCCGCATTCTTTCCTCCGGCCTGCGCCATCTGCGGGCGGCCGCCGCCGCCGCCGCCGACAAATCCGGCAAGTGCGCGGATCAGCTTTCCGGCGTGTGCTCCCTTCATCACGGCGTCATCCGTTGCCATGGCCATGACACTGACCTTCCCGTCTGTATCCGACACAAGCACAACAACGCCCTCGCCAAGGCGGCTTCTCACCTTGTCGCCCATCTCACGAAGGCCGTTCATATCGATGCCCTTGAGACTATCGGCAAGCAGCTTCACGCCTTTCACTTCCTGAACTTTGCTCTGCCAGTCGTTCATGGCACTGGCCGCCTGCGCACTCTTCAGGGATTCGTTCTCCGCCCGCAGCGCTTTGAGTTCATCCTGCAGTTTCCGGATGTGCTCTGCGACTGTATCCGGTGAAGCCTTCAGGAGTGCAGCCGCTTCGTGGAGCTTCTTCTCTTCTCCTTTATAGAATTCTGTCACGGCTGCACCTGTGATCGCCTCGATACGGCGAACGCCGGCAGCCACGCCGGACTCTGACAGAATCTTAAACTGCCGGATCTGCCCGGTGTGCGATACATGTGTTCCGCCGCACAGCTCGATCGAGAAATCTCCCATTTTCACGACGCGCACTTTATCGCCGTACTTCTCCCCAAACAGAGCCATAGCCCCGGTTTTTCTGGCGTCTTCAAGGCTCATGACCTGCGTCACCACAGGAAGATCCTCGGCAATTTTCTCATTGACAATATCTTCTACCCTGCTTATCTCATCGGGCGTCATCGCCTGGAAATGGCTGAAGTCAAATCTCGTGCGGTGCTCGTCCTGATAAGACCCGGCCTGCTCAACATGGGTTCCGAGTACTTCGCGCAGCGCCTTCTGAAGAAGGTGCGTGGCGCTGTGGTTGGCGCAGATCGCTGCGCGGCGCTTCTGGTCAACCGAGAGCCTGACGGTCTCTGCGACCCTGAACATCCCGCTTTTGACCGTGCCGATATGCGCGATTTTCCCTCCGCTGACATGGATCGTACTCGTGACTGTAAAGCTCGCGCCGTCCGGTCCTGTAATAACACCTGTGTCGCCGACCTGCCCGCCCATGGTTCCGTAGAACGGCGTCCTGTCCGTGATGATCGCGCCTTTCTCCCCGTCAGAGAGCGCCTCCGTCACGGCATCCTCCTCGGATCCATCCTCCGAAAGAGAAGCCAGTGCGATGATCCGGCCGTCATCTTCTGTCCTGTCATATCCGGTGAATTCAGACGTCAACGCCGGGTCCATATCCTCATAGACAGTGGCGGCAGCGCCCATGTACTCGCTGTTTTTTCCGGACCTTTTCCTGTCCTCGCGCGCCATGTCCTTCTGCTTCTTCATGGCCGACTCAAAGCCCTTCTCGTCGACTGTCAGGCCGCTCTCTTCCAGAATCTCCCGCGTGTTGTCAATCGGAAAACCATAGGTGTCGTACAGGCGGAATGCATCTTCGCCCGTAAGCTCGCCTTTTCCCTCATTCTGGAGCGATCGGATCATTTCGTCCAGGATATTCATACCCTGCTCGTATGTCTTCTCAAACTTCTCTTCTTCCGCCCGGATTACAGAGAGGATAAATGCCCTCTTCTCTTCTAGTTCCGGATATCCGGCCTTGGAACCGTCGATGACATTTTCCGCAAGTGTCGGGAGGAAGGAGCCAGTAATTCCGAGCTTCCTGCCGTGGCGCACAGCGCGGCGGATGATGCGGCGGAGCACATATCCGCGGCCGTTATTGGACGGCATGATTCCGTCGGAGATCATGAAGGTCATGGCCCTGGCGTGATCTGTGCAGATGCGGACAGAGACGTCCGAGTCCTCCGTACCCGGCTGCTCGTATCCAATGCCGCCGGCCATCCCGCAGATCAGATCGCGCAGGCTTTTAAGCGTATCAACGTCAAATATGGAACCAACATCCTGTACCGCCACGGCCAGGCGCTCAAGCCCCATTCCTGTATCAATGTTCTTCTGGACCAGATCTGTGTAATTGCCGTGTCCGTCGTTGTTGAACTGCGAAAATACGACATTCCACACTTCCATGAAGCGGTCACCCTCGCCGCCCATGACATCATCCGGTCCATTTCCGTACTTCTCTCCGCGATCATAGTAGATCTCTGTGCACGGTCCGCAGGGGCCGGAGCCATGCTCCCAGAAATTATCTTCCTTGCCGAATTTATAGATGTGATCGGCTGGAACATGCATATCGTTCAGCCAGATATCGTACGCTTCCTGATCATCGACGTAAACGGACGGATACAGTCTCTCCGGTTCCAGGCCGACGCGCTCCGTCAGGAATTCCCATGCCCACGGAATCGCCTCTTTTTTGAAATAATCGCCAAATGAGAAGTTGCCGAGCATCTCAAAATATGTGCCGTGCCGCGCCGTCTTGCCGACATTCTCCAGATCGCCGGTGCGGATGCACTTCTGGCAGGTAGTCACTCTCCTGCGCGGCGGAACTTCCTGTCCTGTGAACCAGGGCTTCATCGGCGCCATGCCGGAATTGATGATCAGCAGAGAATTGTCATTGTGCGGAACCAGTGAGAAGCTGGGCAGACGCAGACATCCCTTTTCTTCAAAAAACTCAAGGAACAGCTCACGTAATTCGTTTACGCCTCTGTACTGCATAAAAATATCCCTCCGAAATAATCGAGCATACTGTTAAATATTACACCCCGTCTGTCCTCTGCGCAAGAAGGCATCCGCTTCTTTCCGGGCGCGCCCTGTAATTTCCTCCGGAAAGCCGGTGCGCTCAAGAAGGCGGATGGCATTGCTCGTCTCGGCCGGACCGGGCTGAATCGTATACGAAAACACAACCCCGCCAGGAGCAGTGTCTTCCGGAAAGTGCATATTCACGAAATCTTGGGGCGCGTCTCCCGCAAGCATCCAGGTCAGCTCCCCGTCATGCGTCGCCGCCATGACAAGGCAGTTCCTGTGGCCCAGCCAGCGAAGAATCTCGGCTCCCCCTGCGATCCGCTCCGCTGTATTTGTGCCCCGCAGAATTTCATCCGCCA
The DNA here is from genome assembly GCA_002394965.1 of Lachnospira sp. UBA4285. Taxonomy (GTDB): domain Bacteria; phylum Bacillota; class Clostridia; order Lachnospirales; family Lachnospiraceae; genus UBA4285. The sequence continues at coordinate 7,608 of DGVL01000063.1, read as the reverse complement.
GCACCAGAAGCGGACGATCACCGGTCTCCGCCGCGTCCGTGATCCGCTTGAGACTGCGAATCTCTGCCATGTACAGGCTTGCCCCCGATTCCAGGCTGTCGGTAACTGACATGGAACTCATCACGGCCAGCGGCGGCGTCAAAGCTGATGCAGCCGGAACCGTGTCCAGTGCCTCGCCAAGCAGCACAGCGATTCCCGCTGTGCGCAGGAACGTAGACTTTCCGGAAGCGTTTGACCCGGTCAGAAGAAGATTCTGCGTGAGCGCAGCAGAATTCGGCACACAGCCTGGAATCAGCGGATGATAGCATCCGTTCAGTTTGAGACAGCGGCCGGCATCGTACTCTGGCCGGCACCACACCGGCAGGCAGCTGCGCAGAGAGGCCACAGCAAGTGCCGTCTCAACAAGGCCCGCGATGTCATACAGTTCCATCAGGTCATCCCGGAAACGTCCTGCCCGTCTGGCGGACCGGCAGAAGTAGATGAGATCGCAGTGCGTCAGCATCCGCACATAGCTCATGATAATATCTGGCAGCGAAGAGTCTGCGGTTCCCGCCTCAAGCAGCCAGGCGTTTCTTCTCAGGGGCGAAAGTTTGCGGGAGAGCACAGCGATCCTCCCGGAAATCCCGTCACATTCCGGAAACGCGCGGCTGTAATCAGCGGCAAAGCTGGCGAGCTGAACAGCTTTCTGAAGGCTTCTGAAGTTGCTGCCCAGTTTACCCCGTATATGAAAATAGGATGCAAGATTCGCAAAGATTACCGCCATCAGCACAAGGATTCCGGCCGTGGGGTATGCAATAAAAAAGACAATGGAAGCAAAAAAGGCTGCACAGGCTGATGCCGAAGGAACACAGGAAACCGGTTTCAGACTTGTAAGTGCGTCAAGATACTCATACAGCGACAGCACATCCCGTCTGTCCTCGCGAAGTCTCCCGCTGCGGCGCAGCCCTTCAAGGCACAGATATGTTTTTTCGCGCCGGGCTGCATCCGCGCAGAAGCCTTCCGCCAGTTCGTCAAGAATATCCGCTTTCTTTGCCGCCTCAAGCGGAAGACGCAGAGCAGTGTAGAGGTATTCCCGTCCAGCCGGCGAGAGTCCCATGTCAAGGGCGTCAAAGACCCTGTCCATATCAAGATCTGCCCAAGTCCTGTCATCCACATAGAATATGTCCTGATCCGCTCTGTGAGCATTTTCTGCCCGGGCACCCGCGTGTTTCCGCAGGTTTTCCGGTAGTCTCCGGGAGGATAGTTTTCCGAACTGCATCCGGAAGCCTTCGATCCTTTCCCGATCTTCCTTTCTCCTCTGTCTCACCGCCAGCAGTGCGATGCCGGCCGCAATACACAGGATCATTGTGACTGCTGCCATATTCTTCTCCCAAACGGCAAAAAGGCGGCCTGGAGATTCCAAAGCCGCCCCTGATTCTTTATCAATGCCTTGTCGTCATTTCCCCGGATAGGTCACTGCCGCTTCCACATCATACCCTTCAAGAAGCTTTCTTCCCTCAAGGCCGGCAAGTTCGATGAGGAAGACGCACTTGACCACCTGGCCGCCCAGCTTCTCCACCAGCTTGATAGCTGCCTGCGCTGTACCGCCTGTTGCGATCAGGTCATCGACAATGATGACCTTCTGTCCTGGCTTGATGGCATCCTTGTGGATCTCGATGGTCGCGGTGCCGTACTCGAGATTATAAGACTCGGAAACTGTCTCGGCCGGGAGCTTCCCCGGCTTGCGGACCGGAACGAAAGCCTTGTGAAGATTGTAGGCGATCGGCATGCCGAAAATAAAGCCACGTGACTCCGATCCGACGATCACGTCAAAATCAGTATCCCCGATCAGCTTCGTCATCTCGTCAATGCTGAGTTTCAGTCCGTCCGGACTTTTAAGAACCGTTGTGATGTCGCGGAACATGATGCCCTTCTTCGGGAAGTCCGGAATGGTTCTGATGTAGTCTTCGAGTGTCTTCATATGCGTAAAATCATCCTTTCTCCAGGAATTTATTTTCAGCGTTTTTATCGTACCACACGATCCGGCCATTTAAAAGAAGAAACGCAGGCCTCCTGACCGGACGGGCGATCGGAACGTCAGGTGGAAGATCTATCTGGTTCATCAAATTCAGCGCGCACGAAATATCCCCGGTTTGTCTCTCCCACCTTCACAACCACGCCGTGTGTGGAGTGCAGACGCTCGGTTTTTCTATAATTTGCGCTCATCGCGACGGCCGGCTCAATCGTGTAGTAATAGCTGCTCATGAGCTTTCCCTCTGTTATCTGAACCTCGTCGCCCTCTTTTACAAGCCCCGGTCTTGCCATCGTAAAATCCATCTGTCGTTTCAAATACTCATCTCCTAACTGCACTCACAGGCCGATCTTGCTCAGTTGTTCTTGCGTGAATTCCGAAAGTTTACGCTTAAGAGGCGCATTCTCATCTCTTTCCAGCTCCGGGTCTTGGCGCCGGATCTCCTCTGCCGCCTGTGCAGCTTCTTTTAATATATCGGAGTCAGCAAATATATCACCAGCTGCGAATGCGAACTCACCGCTCTGACGGTCTCCGAAAAATTCACCCGGGCCGCGAAGTTTCAGGTCTTCCTCGGCAATTTTAAAGCCATCATCCGTATGAGTCAGAACATCAAGTCTCTTCATGGCAGCCGGGCTCTTGTCATTGGTCACAAAGACGCAGTAGCTCTGCTCACTTCCCCTGCCGACTCTCCCTCGCAGCTGGTGAAGCTGGGCCAGTCCGAAGCGGTTCGCGTCCTCCACAATCATGACAGTCGCGTTGGGAACATTGACGCCGACCTCCACGACCGTAGTCGACACAAGCACGTCGATATCTCCTCGGGCGAATGATTCCATAATCGAATTTTTTTCATCTGGCTTCATTCTGCCATTCAGCATTCCCACCTTCACGGAACTCCCCAGTTTTTTCTGTAATTCCCGGCTGTAATCTGTCACATTCTCAGCATCAATTTCCGGGTTTTCCTCCACCATAGGGCAGATCACATACGCCTGTCGTCCATCCTGTATCTTTCCAATAAGGAATCTTTCGATTTTCGGTCTATCCTCCCGGCTGACTACCGCATTCAGAATCCGTTTTCTTCCGGCAGGAAGTTCATCGATGACAGAGATGTCCAGATCCCCGTATAAGATCAGGGCCAGCGTTCTTGGAATCGGTGTGGCACTCATGACAAGAACATGCGGGTCGTTCCCTTTCCCCGGCAGCGTCTTTCTCTGTTCGACGCCGAAGCGATGCTGCTCGTCAGTGACGACCAGCCCGAGGTTCTTGAAAGTGATTTTATCCTGAATCAGAGCCTGTGTGCCGCACACGATCTGCGTCGTACCGTCCGATATTTTCTCCTGTGCCTCTCTTTTATTCTTCGGTGTGAGTGACCCGGTCAGAAGCCCTGTCCGCACCGGAATCTCCGCTTTAGAGAGTATTTCCCTTATGGTGTTATATTCCTGTCTTGCGAGGACCTCTGTCGGAGCCATGATTGCAGCCTGAAAACCGGCTGCTGCAGCGTTGACAAGCGCTGCTGCGGCCACAATGGTTTTACCGGAGCCCACATCGCCCTGCACAAGCCGGTTCATCAGAGATGCTCCGGACATATCCGCCTCGATCTCCCGGAGAGCTCTTTTCTGGGCGGACGTCAGTTCATAGGGAAGTGAGGCAATGAGCTTCTCCTCCCAGTCAGAGTCGGCTATGACGTGCGTATTAGCACGCCTTCCCTTGCTGTCTTTGAGTCTGGAAACAGAAAGTATGAACAAGAAGAATTCTTCAAAGATCAGTCTTCGGTGTGCCTGCAGGAATTCCTCCTGGCTTCTGGGGAAGTGAACAGAACGCACTGCAAAATTGTATTCAGCCAGCTGATACCTGCGTCTTATCCACAGCGGTATCGGGTCCTCGGCGAGTTCCGCATCGCACATCGAAAGAGCCGCTTTTACCAGGCGCGTCATCTGAGCGTTTGAGATTCCCTTAGTCAGCGGATACTTCGGATGATAGACTCCGACCTGTTCCATATAATCGGCCGGTTTCCACAAGGCTGGCTGTTCCAGAACCCGCTGACCGTTTTTGGCCGACAGATATCCCCGGAACACAAAGCGCTGCCCGCGAATGAGTTTTGCCTTGAGATAGGGCATGTTAAACCAGTTGGCTTTTATGCCGTTCCCGTCCATATCCCGCAGAATGACCGAGACAACACTGAAATGTCCGGCACGGTAAAGCTGTACACCGCTGGCGATCACGCCATCTATGGCGACCGTGCGGCCCTCGTCTTCCTTCGTGATGTCTTTCACCAGAACAGGCTTTTCATATACATCGTAGTCCCTGGGATACAGATGTATCAGGTCCTCTGCCGTGTATATGGAAAGCCTGCCAAGGATGGAGGCTGTCTTTTCGCCAACCCCCTTTATTGTTTTTATATCCATCTCACTCCACAGAGACGATGTAATAGTAAACCGGCTGACCACCGCATTGCAGCTCAACTTCCAGATCCGGGAACTGTTCGCGCACCTTCTCGGCCATCATGTCCGCATCCTGTTCCATCACGTCTTTTCCATAGTAGAGTGTGATGAGTTCTGACTCATCCTTCTTCATGGACTCAAGCATCCCGATCAGCACGTCGGTGATATCACTGCCGACCGCGGCAAGTCCGGCGTCTGTGAGCCCCATCATATTGCCTTTCAGGATCTTCCTGCCGTCGATGGTCGTGTCGCGAACCGCATACGTGACCTCCCCGGACTGTACATTGCTGATCGCATCGTTCAGGGCGTCGACATTTTCTGCAGCTGTTCGGGTCGGCTCAAATCCGATCATGGCTGCGATCCCCTGCGGAATCGTGCGGGTCGGTATGACAATGAGCTTCTTGCCGCCGATCAGACCGGCCGCCTGCTGGGCAGCCATGATGATATTCTTGTTATTAGGCAGTACGAAAATCGTATCGGCGTTAATCGCCTCCGCCGCGTCGAGAATATCGGCCGTGGACGGGTTCATCGTCTGTCCGCCCATGATGACTTTGTCACACCCCAGGCCCTTGAAGATCTCACCGATTCCCTCGCCCGCCGCAACGGTAACGAAGCCAAACTTCTTGCTTTCTTCGCTCTCGCCTTCTTTCGCGGCGGCAAGCGGCTGTTCCATGGGAATTGTCTCTCCGGCTCTCGCAGCCTGAATTTCCGCCTGCGACACAATCGACTCGGAATGTTCTTTGTACAGGTTGTCGATCCTGACACTGCGGATCTGCCCGTACTTCAGGCCGCCTTCCAGAATATCACCGGGGTGATCCGTCTCGACGTGTACCTTTACAGCGTCAGATGACACAATGACAACGGCTGACTCGCCCGCGGACATGAGATATGCTTTGAAGTTATTCCTCACGGCGTCGGTGAATGGATTCTCCGGCTCAAGGATGAACTCAACGCTGTACGGAAACCGCAGCTTCGCCTGTGCCTGTGTATCTGGCGTTGCAGCCGGAGTATCCAGTGAGAAGTCTGTAACTCTTCCCGCAAGTGCGTCCAGCATCCCGCGCAGAATAACAACAAGCCCCTGCCCGCCGGAATCCACGACTCCTGCCTCCTTGAGCACCGGCAGCATATCCGGTGTCTTCGAGAGAACGTATTCTGCGTGTTCAATGATCTGCGTGAGAGCTGTCTCCAAATCTTCCGTCTCATCGCCGATGGCAGCAGCCTTGTCCGAAACCGCCTTGGCAACCGTCAGGATGGTGCCTTCCTTTGGCTTCATGACTGCCTTGTAAGCTGTTTCTGTCGCTCGTAAGGTCGCCGCCGCGAGATCTTTCACACAGATTTCATCCTTATCCCGGATTTCCTTCATGAAGCCGCGAAACAACTGGGACAGAATCACGCCCGAGTTGCCCCGGGCGCCGCGAAGCGAGCCGCTTGAAACAGCCTTCCCAAGAGTCCTGAAAGTCGGGCCTGCGATCTGTGCTGCGGCGTGCGCCGCAGACATAATCGTCATTGTCATGTTGGTGCCTGTATCGCCGTCCGGAACCGGGAATACATTCAGATCATTTATCCAGTCTTTTTTTGAATCCAGGTTCTTGGCGCCTGCCAGGAACATATTTCTTGCAAGTTCAGCATCAATTGTCTTAACTGACACGGTTTTATCTCCTTAACCTCAGCATTTTCAGTCTATCACGCGCACACCGTCAACATAGATGTTGATTTTTCGGATCTTCAGGCCGGTGAACTCTTCGACTTTATATTTGACGTTCTCAATGAGGTTCTGGCAGACCGTCTCGATACTGACTTCATATGCGACAATCACATGAAAATCAATGGTTATCTGATTTTCGTCATCAATGGCCACCTGGATTCCGCGGGTCAGCGATGAGCCTTTGAGCAGCTTGACAAGGCCGTCCTTCATGCTCACTGCCGCCATGCCGACTATTCCGAAGCATTCGATAGCTGTCGTACCGGCATACTGCGCAATTACGTGGGGATCAATCGAAATCCTTCCGTAACTTCCTTTCAGTTGTCCTTTCATGCACTTCCTCAATTCTGCCTCTGCTTATGCATACGCTATCAGCGCGCCAGAGGCTATCGTAAGCCTGCTTTTGTCTGCCGTTTTGCACGGCAGACTCTGACAATTGTTATTATAAGTCTTTCGCAGCCTGTATGCAATTCAGACTGTGTGACGCCAGCTTGATGACGTGGGGATGACGCTCACCGGTGAGCCAGTCCACATCATCCGTGATCCAGTCCATGATCTGAAGCATCCCCGTCTCCCACCGGACGGTCTTCTCGTGTTCCTCTTCTGTCTGTTCCCGCTCCATAGTGACGTCGATCTCATCATATCCGAATATGTACCGTCCGGTATTCCAGATAGAAAAATTGCTGTCCGGTCCGGGATCCGTCTCTCCATGGCGCGCCTGAATGAGGCCGTCATGCCTGCTCTTGTACTCTTCCTGAAAATCCCCCTTCAGCCTTGTCGCAAATACTCTGTGCCGGATGAGATCCTTGTTCTTCCGGACAATGCCAAAGTCATGGTACATAAGCCGCATGCCTTCACCCGGCCTGGAAAGCCAGGTGACGCACCCGGTAAATGTATCCGCTATCCGTCTGCATGCGGCTGCGGTTTCAGGCGCACATACGTCATCCGGCGTCTCGCAGTAACCGAACACAAGCGTCCCCATCTGCCAGAGGCTGAAATTATCCGCTGAAGCTCCATCAAGGAAGGATGTAATCTCTTCCCAGGTGCGCCCGAGTGTCTTGCGGAATTCTCCTTCTTTCCCGGCTTCAATGATCAGTGCAAATGTATTTCGTTTCATCTGAGTCACCTCTTCGTATAAATTCTGACTCTCATTATACAAGATTCATTCCCTTTTCGCCAAAAAACGCCTCCCCGGTAAAGGGGAGGCGCATCGGACATACTATAAAGATTTGAGAGTTCGGAGGCTTCAGTCAAGCTTCGGGCCTGCAGCAACCAGAGCCTTGCCGGCTTCGTTGCCCTCGTACTTCACGAAGTTCTTGATGAAGCGTCCGGCCAGGTCCTTGGCCTTCTCCTCCCACTCAGCGGGGTTGCTGTAGGTGTCGCGCGGGTCGAGGATGGCGGGGTCTACGCCCTCGAGCTGTGTAGGCACGGTGAAGTTGAAGTAAGGAATGGTCTTG
>DGVL01000086.1 GCA_002394965.1 Lachnospira sp. UBA4285 | reverse complement strand
CCAGGATCACCGTGCTGTTCTTCGGTTCCGGTGCTGCGTCCAGGGCCGGCTGCTCAGCGGTCACAATCCGCTTCTCCTGCGCATCCTGGTCCCGCTTTCCGCCGGGCACAAATACATTCTGCTTTTTCTTCGGAATATAGACATTCCTGCCTTTGTTATCTGTATCGCTCATGCTATTCCTCATCCATCAGGTATCAGAAAAACGGAAATCTGCTCTTTTCGCCGAACCAGACGGCGATGGCAGAATAATTGTCCATGTCCACTTCTTTTCCATTCTCACAGACAATGCGTTCCATCCGCTCCAGCCAGTTTTCCGGACTGTCCGCCTGTTTCAGGCATTCCGTCATTCGATCTTCGTCGATCAGTTCCCAGAAACCATCGCTGCATAAAAGCAGTGCCTGTTCTCCCTTCGGGACTGCCATATGGTCCAGCTCGTAGGGGCGCTCGCCGCGCCACTCGGTCCCCATAACCCGGAGGAGCCGGTTTCTGTCCTCATGGAAGCGGATATCCTTTTCTTTGATCTGGCCCATATTTACCAGCATCTGGGGAACGCTGTGGTCCAGTGTTCTCTTCACCAGTCTGTTCTTCCGGAAATAGTAGATTCTGGAATCTCCGATATGTCCCCAAGATAGGAATTCCGGCGTTAGCTCTGCGGCCGCCATCGTCGTCTTCATCTGGCTTTCCGCATGCAGACGCACCTGTACTTCTGATATGGATTTCTGTGCTTCTTCAAACCAGTCTGCCAGGTTTTCCTTCCCGGCGCCGAAGCAGGTCTTCGACGTAGTGACGGCTATGCCGGAAGCGACTTCTCCCTTCCCGTGGCCGCCAAGACCGTCCGCCAGCACAAAACACCACTTTTGGTCCGCGCTTTCCACACCGACCGAATCTTCGTTATAATCCCGATCCCCCTGCCGGCTTAGCGTCGCATATGTTACTGGGAACATGCTCTTACCTTTCTAAAGTTCCAGCGTCCTTGGCCTCTCTTCTGTCTGAAGTGTCAGAAGAACCGCCGTCAGATTGTCGCTGGCATCCTTTTCTTTGATATGATTTGTCACCGCAATGAGTCTGGTCTGCGCCGGATTCTCCGTCATGAGAATCCCCTCGTCTGTCTCATCCAGGTAATCGTAAAAGCCGTCAGAACAGAGCAGAAGGCTCTCCCCCTCGGCCAGTTCTCCGCCGAAGGTGTCAATCCGCAGTTCCCTGCCTGCCCCCACGGCGTTGGTCAGCACGTGCCGCATCCGGTGAACCTGCGCTTCTTCCGGCGTCAGATTTCCCAGATCCATCTCCCGCTGTACCCAGGTGTGATCCTTCGTTATCTGTGACAGACCATTTTCCCCAACCAGATAAATCCGGCTGTCCCCGCACTGCTTGATCATGTAATACTGGTCTACCAGAAAAGCCAGGGAAACGGTGGTGCCGCTCTTTACATTCTCTTCTGCACAGTATTCCCGGATATGCACATCCGCTGTCCGGAGCACCTGATCCAGAGCGTCAGAGACGGCTTCCCAGACCAGATCTTCTTCCCGGTACTGCGGAAATTCTTCATTCCACCACTGATAAAAAGCGCGCACAACCTCGCCGCTGGCGCGCTCTCCGAACTGCATGCCTCCCATGCCGTCTGCGACGACAAGGAGGCCGTAGAGTCGTTTCCGGAACGACCCGCATCGGACAAGGAGGCTGTCCTGGTTGACAGTCCTCACATTGCCGACGTCGGTCGCCCGGCCAATATCATAACTGTATTCTGTCATATTAAGAAATTACCCGACGTGGAAGATGGCATCAATGTCAGCAAAGCGGATGGCGTCTCCATCTGCAAGCGCTTTCGGCTCATAGGGTGCAATCATCGTTCCGTTCACATAGGTGTGGTTGGAGGACTTCAGGTCAGTAACGCAGAATGTACCGTTGGTAAAGGTGATCTCGCAGTGCTCGTGTGATACGTGATCTCCGGCGATAATCAGGTCGCCTGCATCACGGCCGATGGCAAACCGTGCTTTATCGATATCATACACGGAATCGCCCAGCGTCAGTGTGGCACGCGGCATTACCGGTTCATCTTCAAGCAGAACGGTCTGATTCTTTGCAGGTGCCGGATCTACCCGGTCAGCCGCAACGATCGCCTGCTGCGGAACGGTATCGGTTCTCATCTTCGGCTGCTCTGCAAGGCGGGTACCGCACTCCGGGCAGAATGCTTCACCGGGCTGTACGGGAGTTCCGCAGGCCGGGCACTTTGCTCCGCCGCCCGCCGGAACAACCGGCTCACCGCAGAATCCGCAGAATGCCTCTCCCGCCTTCAGTGCCTTTCCGCACTTCGGGCAGTAGCTTCCGTCTGCCATTGCGCCGGCAGAAGCTTCCTTCACGCGGTTCATCACATCGCCGCCAAGCTTGGAGGCAGCGTTATGTGCCATGTTCATGCCCTTCTGAAGGCTCTCTTTGTTGAGGTTCTCCTGACCGGTCTTCTTAATCTTTGAGTAAAGTCCCGGAATCACGACTCTGCTTCTGACGCTCTCGGAACGCAGCCAGATCCATACGCCGCAGGCAAGGAGTGCAAAGATAAATGTCAGATAGCTGGGCGGAAGGAGCTTCAGGCTGGTCTTCTTGTCGATGCCGCTGGCACCGAGGGAGCCCAGCATACCTGCCAGATCCTTGATGTTGTCTTCTATCTTCAGCTTCATCATCAGTATCATGATGAAGTTCAGGATTGCCATAACCGCATAGGGTATCGGTCCGGCAAAGGAACCACGGACAATAAAGAAGATTGAGGCGAGAATTGCCACAACGGTCAGAATACGCATCACCTTGGATACGATATTCAGCATGGTGATGGTGCCGGCGTATTCCTCTGCATCCTTCTCACTGAAAAACATGCCGGATTCGCCCTCTGCAATCTTTTTCAGGTCATTGACGGAAGACATGACAGTTGAAACTTCACCCGGAGAAACAGCCGCATCATTGAAGGCCTTCGCCATCTTCTCGAAACGCTTGGCAAAACTCTTCGCGTTCACGTGAATCTCATTGTCATCGAAGTTCTCCTGCAGCGTCTCCAGGTCATCCTTATCCATATCGTCAAACTCTTCCACAAATTCTTTGGAACTCTTGCGGAGAGTCTTGCGGATGTCCTTATCCTCAAACGTCAGCCATCCCATACCATATGTAAAAATGGAGATGACCAAGAGAACATACACCACGATTTTTCCTATCAAAAGCTTAGTTTTCTGGTTCATACTCAACCTCCCTGTCTCCGTTCTGCGCAATTCGAAATCCGTTTCGTTATAAATCTGCACAGATCGCCTAATTTTATTTTAATTATAGTCTTCCATTGTTGAAGTGTCAAACACTCCATGGCAAACCTTGAGCCTCATAATGATGTCTTATGATCTCAGGTGCTCAGAATGGAAACATTGGTGTTTTCCGTTGTTTCATAGCTGCGGGCCGCATCTCTGAGTCCTCCGGAAAGGGTTTTGGTCCGGGTTTCCAGAAGCCGGATATCGCTCTGATAACATGTCTGAAGACTTCTTGCTGTCTGCAGTTCCTTTATCCCGGCAGTCCGCAGTCTCCGAATATCAACTTTTATATCAGCCATTTTTTCACCGCCTGTCATCTGTATTTCTCAGCTGCAATTACAGTATAGCGGGCGGCAGATTCAAACCCATGCAAATCTGACAGATGGCATGTTTTCCGGGATGAACTGCAAAAAAGACTCTGTTTAACGGACAGAATCCCCGAAAAACAGAGTCTTTTTGCTATACTTTTATGAATACTTCGGATTCGGGCCGTACTGGTTGTCTCCCGGCTGGGAATCCAGGCAGCAGAAATAGAGTGCGATGAACATACCGACACAGGGCACGAAGCTGATCAGCACCCACCATCCGCTCTTCCCGATATCGTGCATCCGGCGGATTGCTACCATAATTGAAGGCAGCAGGGTTGCAATGCCGAAGATGCCGCTGAGAACGTTGCACATGGTGACAAGAATATCAATATCCATTGCGCCGAATATCCCGCCCAGGGCATTGATGACCAGATTGATAAGGAAAATGAACAACACCGGATACCAGTATTCCTTTCTCCTCGCTCTTCCGTTGCTATTCGTATAGTTCCGGAAAAAGTTCTCTACCGCTTCCTGGAAGGACATATCCTTCTCCGGTCCCAGATTCTGCTGATACATCGGCTGACCATAGCCCTGCTGCTGGCCGTAACCGGAATGCTGACCGTAGGCCTGCTGGTTCTGCTGACCATAATTCGGCTGCTGACCGTAGCTCTGCTGCTGGCCGTAGGCCTGCTGATTCTGCTGACCGTAGTTCGGCTGCTGACCGTAGGCCTGCTGGCTCTGCTGGCCATAATT
>DGVL01000075.1:4372-22496 GCA_002394965.1 Lachnospira sp. UBA4285 | reverse complement strand
ACGATCATGCCGCGCTGCCCCTTGCCGATCGGTGAGATCAGATCAACCATGCGCATTGCCAGCGGACCATCCTCACTCTCCAGACGGATCCGGGTGTCCGGAAAGATCGGTGTGAGCTTCTCAAAGACGGGGCGCCTTGACAGTTCCATCGGAGAACGGCCGTTGACCGTCGAGAGGAAAGAAAGCGCCATGAACTTGTCGCCGGGCTTGTTGTACTTGCGAATGCCGGTGAGAACATCTCCTGTTCTCAGATGGAAGCGGTGAATCAGTGTCTGGGACACATATACATCGTTGTTACCCGGAAGGTAGTTTTCGCTGCGGATAAATCCATACCCCTCCGTCAGGATCTCGAGAATCCCCAGGGCATGTTCATCTTTCTCTTCTTCCTGCTCGCCGTAAAGATCTCTTGCCTTTTCAGGCACGGCACGCTCTGTCTGCCGCGCAGATGGAGCCGGAGCGCCCGGCTCACCACCGGCTCTTCCCGAAATCTGACGGGGCTCACCGTCTCTTGCAGTATCCGCCTTGCCGCCCGAACGCTCCTGCCGGGTTTCGGCACTGTGGGCCTGAGCCGTCTTTTCAGCTTTTTTCGTCAGGCTGCGGGAAGTCGCTGCCTCACGCGGCTGACGCTTCGCTCCTGAACGCTGCTGCGTCCCGGAAGACCTCCTGCCTTTCCCGGAAGACTTCGGCAAAGCCGTCTCTTTTCCGGAGTCCTTCCTTGCGGATGCCGCCTCCGGGGCTTCCCTCTCAGGAGCCGATTCCAGCGACCTGTCAGCTGTTCTGACGGGTGTTTCTGGTTCCGGCGCCGCCGTCTTCTTTCTTCGTGCCGGCCCGCGGTGCACCGCCCTTGCAGGCGTCTTCTCCTCCTGCGCCGGGGCCGATGTCTCCTCACCTTTTTCCTGCGCCGCGAGAAGAATATCGATCAGTTCATTCTTGCGCACCTTGGAGATTCCCTTCAGTCCTAGGGACGAAGCGGTCTCGCGCAGACTTGCAAGAGACAGTGAACCAAGCTGTTCTCTGGTAATCGTCATGTATGCTCCTGATTCTGATCAGTTTATAACCATCTGTGAAAAGAATTGCGAATAGATTCTCGGATTTACATGAGAAGAATAAAGTTCTGACAAATGAAATCCCTGTTTCCTTCCTCAATTATATCGTTGGGTCAATATTTGTCAATCGCACGGGGAAGCCTCCGGTGAATGTTCTTTAAATTCATTTTACAATCTTTCTACCGGGGCGCCAATATGTTAGAATAACGTCTATGAACAACGAAGCTGAAACATTATATAAACTGATTATCCTGTATATGCTGCGCAATGTGCGCTTTCCGCTGAATAACTCGCATATAACGGATTTCCTGATCTCGCATAACTATACGAATTTCTTCAAAGCGCAGGAAACACTCCACTCGCTGGTTGAGGACCGGCTGCTTGACGAGACAACTGTCCGGAATGCGACGCAGTACAGGCTTACCGACAGCGGACGGTACACGATCGACTCGTTCCGCTCAATGCTCCCGAAGGCCATTCAGGAAGATGTCGAAGGATATCTGAAGGACCACAGATATGACTATCAGGCTGAAGTGGGTATAACATCCGATTTTTACAAGTCCACCTCAGGCGACTACATCGTGCACTGCCAGATCCGTGAGGACGCACAGACCGTATTTGAGCTGAACCTGTCGGTGCCGGACCGCACGGAGGCCGAGCGTATGGCAGGGAGATGGCGCGACGCCTCGCAGGACATCTATTCCAACGTGATGCATCGGCTTCTCAAAGATGATGATAAAAACAACCCGGATGAGCCGTGAGGCTTTTCCGGGTTTCGTTATTACAGCTGTTTTTCGATTTCTTCCAGTATCTGATCCCGCCCGGTCCCTGTCCGGGCAGAGAAGGGGATCATCCGCTCTTCATCGCGAAGCGCAAATCCGCGCCGAAGCGCCTCGATCCTTCCCTTTACTTCACTTCTTTTCAGCTTGTCCATCTTTGTCGCAATGATGACCGGTTCAAATCCTGCCGTGCGGATCCAGTCAAGCATCATGCGATCGTTGTCAGCCACCTCGCGTCTTACGTCAGCCAGCAGAAAGACCTGCCGCAGCTGACCGGACGTATTCAGGTATCTCTCGATCAGCTGACTCCAGGCAGTCTGAGCCTGCTCTCCCGCCTTTGCATAGCCGTAACCCGGCAGGTCGACGAGCAGGAACGCTTCATTGACCGAATAGTAGTTGATCGTCTGCGTCTTGCCCGGTTTCTGGGATACGCGCGCGTATGACTTGCGGTTCATCAGACTGTTAATCAGAGAGGACTTTCCCACGTTGCTCTTCCCGGCGAATGCGAATTCGGGGAGCAGATTGTCCGGGATCCGGCTGGTCGGTCCGATGACAGTCGACAGGTTTACGGATTTTACAAGTATCATATCATTCCTTTTTCTGTATCGTCTGCCAGCGCATGGTCCAGTACTTGCCGGAATGTGCGCACATATACGATTTCCATGCCGTGCGTCACCTCCGGATCCAGTTCCTCTATGGCGGCGCGGTTCTCCTCTGACACGATCACCCGGCGCATGCCCGCCGACTGGGCGGCAAGAAGTTTTTCCTTCAGACCTCCGACCGGAAGGACCTTGCCGCGCAGGGTGATCTCGCCGGACATGGCGACATCCTTGCGGACCTTGCACCCGGTGATGGCCGAATAGAAAGCCGTCGCCATGGTAATGCCGGCGCTCGGTCCATCCTTCTTCACCGCGCCTTCCGGAACATGCAGGTGGAACTGATGATTTTCATAGTAGTCAGCAGGCTTACCGGCAATAGAACGCGCATAGCTGACTGCAATCTGCGCAGATTCCTTCATCACGTCGCCGAGCTGGCCAGTCATAATGAGTCCTGGTTTTCCCTCCAGCACAAGAACTTCAATCTCAAGTGTTGTGCCGCCGGCCTGTGTCCAGGCCAGCCCATTCACAACTCCGATCTCATCTTCTGTGTGCAGGACCGGCTTCTCGAATTTCTCTCTGCCTAGATACCTGGCTACGTTCCGCTCTGTCACCAGAACCTGGTCCGCGCGAATCTGTCCGTTCCTGTACAGCCTTTTCACGCTGATACGGCAGATCTTCGCAATCTGTCTTTCAAGCTGTCTGACACCCGCCTCAGCCGTATATCCCTCGACGATCCTTCTCAGAGCATTGTCGGAGATCTTCAGTTGTCCGGCCTTAAGCCCGTTTTTATCAGTCTGCTTCGGGATCAGATGCTCCTGCGCGATGTGAAGTTTTTCGTTTACAGTGTAGCCGGAGAGGTTGATGATCTCCATCCTGTCATACAGCGGCTGACTGATACTGCCCAGGTCATTGGCTGTGCATATGAACAGCACGTTGGAGAGATCCGTTTCCATATCGATATAATGGTCGACAAAATGCCGGTTCTGCTCCCCGTCAAGCACTTCCAGAAGAGCTGCCTGCGGGTCTCCCTGAAAGCCATCTCCTCCCACCTTGTCGATCTCATCCAGCAGCATCAGCGGGTTATTGACGCCTGCGCTCTTAAGCCCTGCGGCGATGCGTCCCGGAAGAGCTCCCACGTAGGTTCTGCGGTGTCCCCGGATCTCCGCTTCATCGTGAACGCCGCCCAGAGCGACCCGGATATAGGAGATTCCCAAAGCGGCTGCGACAGAACGGGCGATTGAGGTCTTTCCGGTCCCCGGCGGCCCTGCCAGGCACAGAATCGGGGCATCTCCCTTTCTTCCGCGCGTGGCTATCCGGACACTCAGTGCCTCAATGATGCGTTCCTTCACTTCCGTCAGTCCATAGTGATCCCTGTCGAGCACTTCTCTCGCGCTCTTCAGATCTGTCTTCACCGGAGCGCTCTTGTCCCAAGGCATGGAAACAAGCGTCTCGATGTAGGCACGGCTCATGCTCGCATCCGGTGAGCCGGGCGCAAGCGCCTTGAAGCGCCGGATCTCCCGGCGGATATTCTTTTTTACCTGTTCAGAGGCCGAGAGTGAATCCACCTTCTTCAGGAACTCATCCGCCTCGGACTCCGGCGTCAGGTCACCCAGTTCCTGTCCGATGACCCGCATCTCCTCGCGGAGGACATAGTCTCTCTGATTCTTGTCAAGGCTGCTGTGAACCTTGGATGCTATCTCCGCTCGGATTCTGGCGATCTCAGCCGCTTTCCTGAGGAATGTCAGAGTATACGCAAACTGCTCGTCCACGCCGGCCAGTTTCAGATAATTCTGCCGGTCTTCATTGTCTGACGCGAAATGGCTGATTATATTGGCCATGATGCTCTGAAGACTGCTGCCAGACGTGACAGACCCGAACCTGCGCATTATGTCCTCCGGGACTCCTGGAAGATTCCTGACAAGAGCCTCGAGTCCGTCGCGAAGTTCAGCTTCCATAGCCTTTTTCTTCAGAATGTCCGGATCCGCCGGCTCGTCCTGAAGCAGCACGGATCCATGGAGCCCCTCGTCGTCATACACGACTTCTGTGAGTACGCCCCGCTCTCTCCCCTCCAGCGTCACTTTCCAGGTGATCGGATCAGTCATCTTGCTTTCCTGTATGGCAGCGAGCGTACCATTCGGGTACAGCTGTTCGTACACATGCGGCGGCGCTGAGATGTCCGCATCTCTCCGGCGGCATACAGCAAAGACTTCCGTCTCACCGTGATTCTGAAGCCAGTTAAGTGTCGCCGCCATTTCCGGGTGCCTGAACGAAAAAGATATGACCGCGTGTGGCAGCACGGTCATATCATCAAGCACCAGGACAGGTAATTTCACTTGTTCCATATCGATTCCTCACCGGTGCTTACTCGGCTTTCTTCACCGGCACTTCTGTTTTCTCTGCGTTGTCGCTCTTATACTCGACGATCGGATCAGCCTCCTTGTCGACCGCCTGCTTCGTGATCAGCACTTTTCGAATGTTGTCGTCAGATGGAATGCTGTACATGATATCATTCATGACCGATTCGAGAATTGATCGCAGACCTCTGGCGCCTGTTTTTCTCTCATAGCTCTTGTGTGCGACTTCACGTACCGCATCCGGAGTGAACTCCAGATCAACCTTGTCCAGTGAGAACAGCGCCTTGTACTGCTTTACAATGGCATTCTTCGGCTCCGTGAGGATCTTCACAAGCGATTCCTCGTCCAGAGAATCCAGGGCAACGACAACCGGAAGACGTCCGACGAATTCCGGGATCAGCCCGAACTTGATCAGATCCTGCGGAAGAACTTCATGGAACAGTTCTCCGACACTCTTTTTCTGGGTCTCGTGCAGAACGGAATTGAAACCGATCGTAGACTTGTCCATCCGGTGCTCGATTATCTGATCCAGCCCGTCAAATGCCCCGCCGCAGATGAAAAGGATGTTGGTCGTGTCGATCTCGATCATCTCCTGCTGCGGATGCTTTCTGCCACCCTGCGGCGGCACGGATGCCTTCGTACCTTCCAGGATCTTCAGCAGAGCCTGCTGAACACCCTCGCCAGATACATCGCGCGTGATGGAAAGGTTCTCCGACTTCTTGGTGATCTTGTCAATCTCATCGATGTAGATGATTCCGTACTGTGCCTTCTCAACATCGTAATCCGCAGCCTGAATCAGCTTCAGGAGGATGTTTTCGACGTCCTCTCCGACATATCCCGCCTCGGTGAGCGTCGTCGCATCAGCGATGGCGAATGGAACATTCAGCATCCTGGCGAGATTCTGCGCCAGAAACGTCTTGCCGGATCCGGTCGGCCCGAGCATCAGGATGTTACTCTTCTGCAGCTCAACATCGAGCTTGCGCCCGGACAGAATCCTTTTGTAGTGATTGTATACAGCAACCGCCAGGACTTTTTTTGCGGCATCCTGGCCGATCACATACTGATCGAGGAATTCCTTGATCTCTTTTGGCTTGCGCAGGCGGATATCCATATCCTCGATCGCCGCGTCGTCATCTGTCTCGAATTCTTCGGTAAGAATATCATTGCACAGCGCTACACATTCATCACAGATATAGACACCGTTCGGCCCGGATATCAGTTTTCTGACCTGGTCCTGTGTCTTTCCGCAGAATGAGCAGCGGATTTTCCCGTCAAATGATCTTTGTGCCATAGTACCTCTTGACTAACAGTAAAAGAAAGCGGGAGCCTGATCCCAAAAGATCGGGCCGCCCGCCGGTTCAAGTCAGTTTCTCTTCTCCACGACGTTATCGATCAGGCCGTACTCTTTCGCCTGCTCTGCTGTCATATAATTGTCGCGCTCCGTGTCCTCGTTGATCTGTTCGATCGGCTTGCCGGTATTGGCAGCAAGTATTCTGTTCAGACGGTCACGGGTCTCCAGAATATTCTTTGCGACGATCCTGATATCCGTCTCCTTGCCCTGGACTCCTCCGGAAGGCTGATGAATCATGATCTCGGAATTCGGAAGTGCAAGACGCTTTCCCTTTGTTCCGCCGGACAGCAGGAAAGCTCCCATGCTGGCAGCCAGTCCGACGCAGATCGTCGACACATCGCACTTTATGTACTGCATCGTGTCATAAATCGCGAATCCTGCCGTAACCGACCCGCCCGGGCTGTTGATGTAGAGGGAAATATCCTTGTCCGGATCTTCCGCCTCCAGGAAAAGCAGCTCTGCCACAATCACGCTGGCACTTGCATCATTGACCTCTCCGTCCAGGAAAATAATTCTGTCTTTCAGGAGCCGGGAATAGATATCATAGGATCGCTCCCCGCGGCTCGTATTCTCTACAACATATGGAATCAAACTCAAAACTGCACCTCCTGATCCCGACAGAGGAGACTTCCGACGGATTACTGCTTGTCATCCGTCTTTTCGTCTTCGGCCTTTGTGTCCTCTTCTGTCTTTTTGTCTGTCTCAACTGCATTGTCGACAACGAACTTGACAGCCTTGTCGATCGCAATATCAGCCTTCATCTGCTCCTTCTCGGCATCGCCCATCATGGAGCGGATCTTCTCGATGTCCATCTTGTATGCTTCAGCCATCTTCTTCAGCTGTTCTTCAAGATCTTCATCGGTCGCCTCAAGCTTCTCTGCTTTCGCGATCTCCTCGAGGCAGAGACTGTTTTTGATTCTCTTCTCTGCTTCCGGGCGGAACTGCTCAAGCAGCTTGTCCGGCGTCAGCCCGGTATACTTGTAGTACTGATCGATCGGGATTCCCTGCTGGGAAAGTCTCTGAGCGAAATCATCCGCCATTCTCTCGCACTGCGTGTCGATCATAGCCTTTGGAATATCCATCTTCGCGTCAGAAGTGATCTTGTCCATCGCCTGCGTCTCTTTGCTGCTGCGTGCGGCATCTTCCTTGCGCTTGGCGATCTTGCTCTTCAGATCGTTTTTGTACTCTTCGAGTGTCTCGAAATCCGAAACATCCCCGGCGAATTCATCTGTGAGCTCCGGAAGCTGCTTCTCGGTGATCTTCTTGACTGTAACCTTGAACACCGCCGGCTTGCCCTTCAGCTCTTCTGCATGATAATCTTCCGGGAAAGTCACATTGATGTCCTTCTCGGTGCCGATCTCCATGCCGATCATCTGCTCCTCAAATCCCGGAATAAAGGAATGAGAACCGATCGTGAGCGGATAATCGGTTCCCTTTCCGCCCTCGAATTCCTTGCCGTCGACGAATCCATCAAAGTCAATGACGGTCTCGTCTCCATCCTTTACCGGGCGATCGGTCACTTCAACCTTTCTCGCATTCTGCTCCTGAACCTTCTTCAGCTCATCCTCGATGTCCTTTTCGGTCACTTCGGTGTCCTGCCTGTCGACCTCCACACCCTTGTACTGACCGAGTTCCACATCCGGGCGGACGGCAACTTCAGCCGTAAAGATAAAAGGCTTTCCGACTTCCAGCTGGGTAGCGGAGATCTTCGGACGAGAAACGATGTCAAGTTTGCTCTCTTCTGCCGCTTTGGAGTATTCACCCGGAATAACCTCGTTGGCAGCCCCCTCAAAGAATACGTCCGCGCCGTACATCTTTTCGATCAGTTTGCGCGGCGCTTTTCCGCGGCGGAAACCCGGGACGTTGATCCGGGACTTTTCTCTATTATATGCTTTATTCAGACCCTTCTCGAACTCCTCGTCCGATACTTCGATCACAAGCTTAACCACGTTCTTTTCGTCAGTGTTCTCAACCTTGAAACTCATCGTTTCTTAAATCCTCCTTGCAATCCCGGTCTTCCGGAACTTGTTCCTGTTCCCAGAGCCTTTCTGAGAACATACTTTGCGATTATAACACAGGGATTTTTGAAAATCTATATATATTTTATTAAGTATGATACCGCTGCAGCCTGGAATTTTCTCACTTTGCGTAGTTCATGAGCATATCCCGGACGTCTGCGTTGCGATCTTGATCTGTCTTGGCATTGGCTGCGACACAGATATAATGGTGGCCGTTCTTCAGATACATAACGACAATGCTGTACCCGCTCTCCGTGTAGCCGGTCTTGCCTCCGATGTATGTCACATTCCCAGGCATACCGTCCGTCCCGCTCATGGCCGCATAAGCTCCGCTGGTAAAGGAAAGTCCCTCTGAGTGCCTGCTCATGACCTGTGTCGTATACGTCCGGGCTGTCAGGACCTCCTCGCACGTACTGTTGTGCATCGCATACTGGAGCAGTCTCGCGATGTCCTCCGGCGTCGAATACAGGTCGGGGTCATCAAGGCCGTAAGGATTCGTGAAGTGCGAATTCGTCATCCCGATCTTCTGGGCTGTCTCATTCATCTTCGCCATGAAATCTTCTTCTGACGGAAAGAATGTCTCAACCAGTCCTTCCACCGCATCCGCCCCAGAGGGCAGAATAGCGCCGTACATCAGATCCTCGGCTGAAGCCGTCTCGCCGGAAAGGAACCCCGCCAGTGACGCGTTCAGTCCGGTCACAAGGTACTGGAGCTTGTCTACATCAAAAGTATATGTTCTGCTCTTCCAGTCCGCCGGCAGATTTTCTACGATTGTCACGAGTGTCAGGACCTTCGTCATGGAAGCCGGACGGATTCTGGTCTGATAAAGCGGGGTGCTGCCTGTGGCAGCTGTCCCGGCCGCAGCGATGATCTTGCAGGCGTCTGCGTCAATCAGAATATCGGCAGCCGAGCGCATGCCTGTCATGGCTGAATAATCATCTGCCTCCACGGCCTGCTTCATCCGGATCACCGACACACTGTCATAAAGTTCCTGCTCGCCGGCGGCTTCCCGGATCTGCGACTTTGCCGCCGAAACACGACCTGCGCGTGCCATAACCGGATAGGCACCGGCAACAATCACAACCGCTGTGATCACAGCCGCGACAAAGACCGCAACCATGCGGTTGGGTGAAAACCGTCTGCTCAGGTTTCTCCTGCCTGGTGTTCTTCTCTCTGCCCGCCTCTTTTCGCGTTCCATTAATCTTCTCCCCTTAAGCTCCTGTCACTCGTCAAGATACTGGCACTTCAGTCCCATATCATGAGCTGCCGCATCTCCCTGTGTCTGCCGTATGATCTCGAGTCCCAGATCAAGCGCGCATCCCATTCCCCTCGCCGTGATGATGTGACCGTCTGTCACGACACGGGTCGGACACCGGAGCACCTTCGCGTCCAGAAGCTCGTCCTCATAGCCCGGGAACGCAACCGCCGCTTTCCCAGCCAGGATCCGCAGTCTGCCAAGTACCGACGGTGCCGCGCAGATTGCCGCAATCCATCCGCCGTTTTCTGCGTGCTTCACCAGCAGATCAAGAAGCGCTCTGTCCTCGTAATAATGAGAAGTCCCAGGCCCGCCCGGCAGAAACAGCATATCGTCTGTGCTGATTTTATCAAAATCGATGTCCTCGTACAGAGCGTCTGCCTTCACCGTGATGTTCTGCGCACTGGTTACATGGTGGCTGCCTGTGATGCTCACCGCAGTCGTATGTATATCTGCGCGCCGCAGGATATCAATCACTGCCAGCGCTTCAACCGTCTCAAAACCGTCTGTCAGAAATGCATAAACATTCATGCCTGCTCCTCCCTGCTCCAGAGATAACAGTACGCCTGCGTTCTCGCTGCGAACCGCTCTGTCTTCAAAAGCTCTCTCACCTCAGCCCGCGTGTACCAGCGGGCGTCAATCTCTTCCAGCGTGCTGCTGCTCCTGGCGAATGTCCCTGCCGCCTTGCCGATCACGACCGCGATCGTCTCATTGGCGAAACCGATTGCACTGTACGAATCATTCAGCCTGTCGTCGATCTGAATCAGGCTCAGCCCTGTCTCCTCGCGCAGTTCCCTCGCTGCAGCCACTTCCGGCGTCTCGCCTTCATCAATCAGCCCCGCCGGAAAATTGTAAATATACGCATCCACCGACAGCCGGAATTCCCGGTTCAGCAGGATGCGCATGCCCGACCGATCCGTGGCGATGATGACGACCCCGTCCGGACCTGGATTGCGGATCTGTTCTTCGGTCGTTATATTATTGTTCCGGCTTATGATCTCATACGTCTTTTTTCTGTCATCAGCCGTCGTGTAGTACAGATCGTACCGGCTTATGAACTTTCCCTCGTTAATCTTCCTGATGCCGTCAAACTTCATGCAGACCTGTTTTCCTTTCTGGAATCCGCAGCAGCCGTTGTCCGTATGAAACACCATACCCGGCCTGCCATCAGTTTCCTATTATAGCAACCAGCCGGCCGGCTTTAAAGGTAAAAGAAAAAGGGTGGCTGCAAAAAGCCATCCCTTTCACGCCATCGTATTAATTACGGATCACTTGTCGCTGTCCGTATCTTCGTCTTCGAAATCGTCCTCATCGTCCAGATAATCCGGAGAGAAGTACTTGTAGAGTACGAAAATGAGAATTCCGACACCTGCAGCGCAGAGAAGTACGATAAGGCAGATCTTCAGAGTCTTCTTCACCTCTTCATCTTCCAGCTCTTTCTTCTTGCTCTTAAGCAGGCTGATCAGCTCCTGAATCTTCTCTTTATTCATATGGCAGACCTCCTTGAAAAGTGCAAACTAACACGGATCTTTTTATACGCCGCTATTATATCACGGATCTTTCGCACTTCCAACAGGAATGCGCATTTTCGGTGTTTTCTCCCGCTGCAGTCTTCTGCTGCTCTCGCACCTCAGATTTTCTTGAGCCTTGCGAACCCGGCCATCATCTTGCGGGTTCCGGCTTCATCAAAATCCACCGTGACCATGTAGTCACGGGGAGTATCCTCGACCGCCTTCACCGTACCCTCGCCGAACCTTGCGTGGCTCACTCTGTCACCGGGGCCGTATCCGGGTCCGTTCTTTGCTTTCCGGAAAGAGGCAAGTTCTGACGGATCCTTCCCAAACGCAGGTCTGTTTTCCTTTGTTTGCGTCGGACTGACGGGAGAAGCGCCAGTTGGTTTCATTACCTCCCGGAAATCCTGGAGCCGCTTCTCAAAGGAGACACTGACCCGACTGCTGTGATACGGTTCCTTCAGAGGTGTTCCGTACAGTTTAAGGAGTCGGTTTCCGGTTGCCTTTCCGATCGTCATTGCCTCCCGCTCCTGCTGTCTGGCCCGGCGGTTCTGCCTTAAAGCCGCCCGCTCATACAGGTCCGGATCATCCCACGAATCGCTTCTGTCGTCCAGTGCAAGCAGCTCTTCAGGAATTTCCTTCAGGAATCTTGAGATCTTGTTGTACTGCGTCTCCCCCCGTATCATCCGGCACTTCGCCGCGGAGAGATACAGTTCCTTCTGCGCCCTCGTGATGCCGACATAGCAAAGTCTGCGCTCCTCTTCCACCGCCTTCGGATCGTCGCTCACAATAGACATATAGCTCGGAAACAGGCCCTCCTCCATACCAGTTATGAAGACGCACGGAAACTCCAGTCCTTTGGCGCTGTGCAGTGTCATCATCGCAATCGTCGGGGCTGATTCATCAAGCTGGTCGATGTCGGCGACCAGAGAAACCTCCTGAAGAAATCCGGACAGGCCTGCCGTCGGATTCTCCTCGTCAAAAGCAGCCGCCTTGGTCAGGAGCTCATTCAGATTTTCTTTGCGGCTCTCTGCTTCCTCTTTCGTCTCGTTCTCTGCCGCCGCGATCAAGTAACCGCTGCGCGCAATGACCGTGTCGAGAGTGTCCCGCACGCTGTTTTCTGACGCAAAACCGGAAAGAAATTCCATCAAATCCACGAATTCTTGCGTCTTTGTGGCTGTGCGCGCCGAGATACCGGGGACCTCGCGCGCCTTCTTCAGGGCTTCCCAGAACGAAAGTCCGCTTCCCTCCGCCGCAGCATAGGTACTTATTTTATCAAGTGTAACATCTCCGATGCCGCGGCGCGGCACATTGATGATGCGCCGGAGCGACTGCTCATCGTCCGGATTTTCGATTGCCTTCAGATAGGCGAGGATATCCTTTATCTCACGGCGGGAATAGAAGTTGACACCGCCGAAGATCCGATACGGAATTCCTTCCACAACGAAGCGCTCCTCAAGCGCCCGGGACTGGGCATTAGTCCTGTAAAGAATCACAATATCATTATACGTCCAGCCGTCGTGCACGAGGCTCTGAATCTGCGACGCGACGCCACCGGCCTCCGCTCTTCCGTCCGGGTAGACCGTCAGATGCACCTTGTCACCTCTTGCATTCTCCGTCCAGAGTTTCTTTGGCTTGCGCTCCGTATTGTTGGCGATCACGGCATTGGCCGCATCCAGGATCGTCTGCGTCGAGCGGTAATTCTGCTCCAGGCGGATGACGGCAGCTCCCGGATACGCCTTCTCGAAGTTCAGAATGTTGTAGATGTTTGCGCCGCGGAACCGGTATATCGACTGATCATCATCCCCTACAACACATATGTTCCGGTACCGCCCTGCGAGCAGGCTGATCAGACGGAACTGAGAAGTATTCGTGTCCTGATACTCATCGACCATGATATAGTGGAACCGGTTCTGATAACTCTCCAGCACCTCCGGCTCCCGGGTAAAAAGCTCGACCGTCTTGTAAATCAGGTCATCAAAGTCCATTGCGTTGTTTTTCTTCAGTTGATTCTCATATTCCGTGTATGCCTTGGAGATCTGCCTGAGATGATAGTCTGACCCCGCGGCGGCGGCATACTCCTGCGGTCCCATCAGCTCATCCTTCGCCCGGGACATCTCCCGCATGATGGTCTTTTCATTCAGCTTCTTCGTGTCGATCTCAAGCCGCTTGCATATCTCCCTGAGACATGCCTTCTGGTCATCCGTGTCATAGATTGAAAAACTGGACGTGTACCCGATTCGGCTGCCGTAAGCGCGCAGAATCCGCACACAGGCAGAATGAAACGTGCTCACCCACACCCGGTCCGCCTGCTGTCCCACGGCGGCATCGACTCTGTCCCGCATCTCTCCAGCTGCCTTGTTGGTGAATGTAATGGCAAGAATATTACTGGGATCCACTCCGCAGGACTCAATAAGATAGGCAATCCGGTATGTGAGCACTCTAGTCTTGCCGGATCCGGCTCCGGCAAGCAGAAGTACAGGCCCTTCCGTTGTGCGGACGGCCTTGCGCTGCATGTCATTCAGTTGTGAAAGGTTCATTGTATTCCATTCCTTACTATATTCTTTCCGCAGTGCTCACAGGCTCTCCGGAAGTTTTGCCCCGCAGTTCGCACAGAACTTCTGTCCCGGAGCAACCGGCTTCCCGCAGGAAGGGCAGAAATGAACGCCAGAATTCTCTGCAGATGTTCCTGATGCTGCGCTTGCGTCCTCTGTCTGCCCGCCGCTTCCATGCAGAACCTGCTTTACCGCCTGCAAGCCGATCGCCGCCTGAAGCACGCCTGAGGCTACACCGCTGCCGCTCCCGGGCTGATTCATGCCGTCCGCTGCGGCAAAGCGGGTATAGCGGTCCACATCCGCGACCATAGACTGTCCGGCAGCCTTTTCCTGCCATCTCGCGATCTCATCGGGATAGCTGAAAGAAGAACATGTAAAATCCTCACAGGTGAAACCTAGCGGTTCGAGTTCTTTATTCAGATCTCCCCGGATTCCGTCCCCGATTGCAGCTGAATTGGCCTGAAGATTAAACATATCCTTTCCCTCGGATACAATCCACTTCAGGAGCAGCGAGTCCAGAATTCCTCCGATGCGCTCCGAGACATTCTCCACCGAGAACGACGGACGCACACCTGCAATCCTGTCGATCAGCTTCATGCAGTCGCTCACCCGGATCACATAATTCCCGAATGCGCGGATCGGCATGCCGCCCGGCAAGCCCTGAGCCGGGATGGAAACCGGATTCTTCGTGCCCCAGCGGCAGGTGATGTCTTTCGTGTTCACGAACAGAATCTCCACGCGAAGCCCCGTGTTAAATCCGAACCGGAAACCTTTCAGTGTCGAGAGAAATGGGATGATATCCGATTCGATATCATATGCGCCTTCCTCCTGAAAGATACCCTCCACCTTTCCGTTCTGCAAAAAGACCGCATTCTGTCCTGCCCGCAGGATCAGCCGCGATCCCCTCTTTATCTCTGCGTTATCCCACTTCCAGAAAATATCTCCCTCGCGGAATGAACTCCACTCAATCACATCCGCCAGCTGTTTTCCAAACATACAATCATTCCCCTTTCCAGGTCCGGGTTGCCACATCTGACACAATTATACACGCAGTGCATGGCAAATGTCGATCGCCCCGTCCTTTACACATGGTTTCTGATACTATATACTGTAGTTGGCTGTATTCCGGCATCCGCCGGGAAGACCCGGAGGTTTTAGCATGGATGATAATGAAGAATTTATGAAAAAGGCAATTGCCAGAATTGCACAGAACCGTGCGATCGCGCCGGACGAAGTGCCTGACATACCGCTGTATATGGACCAGGTACTGACTCTGATGGACCGGTATTTCCCCCAGGAGAACAAAGAGCACGCCTTCACCAAAACCATGATCAACAATTATGTGAAGAGCGGGCTTCTCCCGGCCCCGGAGCGCAAGAAGTATTCGCAGGAACACATATACAAACTCTTCATCATATATTACATGAAGAGTATTCTGAAAATCGATGAAATTGACACGGTGCTCGCCCCCGCTGCCACGCGGGATCCGGGGAAGCGCGAGGAGACAGAAATCCTGAAATTCTATGAGCAACTCTACAGACTCGCCGGAAAGCACTATGAAAACTTCACGGCGTCGCTGAGTGAAGCATGCGCCCAGACAGAGGATGTGTTCCGGGATGAGCCGGGCGATAACCGGCAGAAGGAACTGCGGTTTTCTCTCTTCATCTCTTTATTGTCTCTTGACGCCTGGCTTTCCAAGACAGCCGCCGAGACGATGATCCGCGAGTACCGGGCGCAGAAAGCCGCAGGCGGGAAAAAGAGTCCCTCGCACAAACGCAAGCCTTCGGCCTGAGAGCTATGCATACCGATCACTCCAGCTTCATCCGCCCGAACACCATGTCATATCCGTCATTGCCGTAATTCAGGGACCGGTTCACGCGGCTGATCGTCGCTGTCGAAGCGCCGGTCTCCTTTGCAATATCCAGATACGTCTTGTGTGCCCGCAGCATTCTCGCCACTTCCAGTCTCTGCGACAGCGAAAGAAGCTCATTGATCGTGCAAAGATCCTCAAAGAAGTCAAAGCATTCCTTTTCATTCTTCAGTTCAAGAACCGCCCGAAACAGCTGTCGAACTTCTTCCGTATTGATTTTTTCATTCATTCCTGAATGCCTCCCAGTCAGATGATATCGGAATTTTAACACTATGATGTTTTAAAGTAAAGAAGCGGCCCGGATTCTGTCCTGAAGTTTTTCCCGCCCCGCGTCGACCTTGAGCATCGCGTTGTAATGGTCAAACTGTTCCGAGCCTTGTGTCTCGATGAACCACAGGCTGTAATAGCCAGCTGCAAGTTCTGTCACAAAAAGAACCATCTCAGGCCCCGGCACTCCCGCCGGCGCGAAGTGTCTCTCAAGGAAAGTGAACGCGTTTACCAGCTTCTTTCCCGCCGCGTCAAGCGCCCCCTCTCGTTGGCTGGTGACGACGGAGAATTCCCCGCGCAGAAAGTCAAACTCTTGTTCGGCTGTCTCAAAGTTCCTGCCGGCAAGCGCCGCGTTCCATTTTTCAAGTTGCGAGAGAGCCAGATCATCTGCCGTCTCCTCTTCCCGGCTCATGCCGGACGCAAGGCGCTGATGGCGCAGTGAGTCCGTCTCTTCCCGGGCTCTTTTTGCGAATGCTCCTTTTACGCCTTCTTTCTGGACTTTTTTGAGCACACCAAACAAGATGTCGGTACTGCGGTCTGAGATCCAGGCCTCGGCAAATGCGCGGTGCAGTCCGGAAAGAATCATGGACACAATGCTGACACGCTCGTCAAATGGTGCCTGTCCCACGCGGACGTCCACCTGCTCCGACTGCTTTCCGCTCAGGATATCCGTGACGTTGTAGAGCTCCTCGTACTTGCGGTACATCGTCAGGAAATTCGCGAAATCCTCCGCGATGTTCGGATCCTGGAGATACTCCCCGATCACCTCGTCGTCAATAGCGAGTCCTGTTTTCTCATACGCCTTCATCAGTTCCGACAGGTCTTCCCACCCTCTGGCCGTGACAAAGTGCTGCCCCTCCGGCGTTCTTTCGACTTTATAAAAATTCTCCTGTCTGGCATCCAGATACGCCAGGATGCTTCCATGAATTCCCGCCGAGCGCGCGTACTCGCGCCACACGGCGTAATCCGGCTCCACCTCGATCTTTTTCACGCGGTCCAGTGTCACTACGTCAAATTCCCGCACGGACCGGTTGTACTCCGGCGGGTTGCCCGCTGCACAGATTACCCATCCGTCCGGCACCCGGTGTGACCCGAACATCTTCTCCTGCAGGAACTGC
The DNA here is from genome assembly GCA_002394965.1 of Lachnospira sp. UBA4285. Classification (GTDB taxonomy): domain Bacteria; phylum Bacillota; class Clostridia; order Lachnospirales; family Lachnospiraceae; genus UBA4285. The sequence continues at coordinate 5,773 of DGVL01000075.1, read as the reverse complement.
AGCATAACCGGTGTCAGCGTTTCCGACACACAATTGATCTCATCGATAAACAGGATTCCTTTCTTCAGTCCTGTCTCCTTCTCCTTGCGGTAGATCGAGGCGATGATCTCGCTCATCGTGTACTCGGTCATCGCGTACTGTCTGCCGTCAAACTCCTCCCGGCAGATCTGCGGAAGCCCCAGCGCACTCTGTCTGGTGTGATGCGTCATCGTATATGCCACGAGCGCAATCCCGCACTCATGCGCAGTCTGCTCCATGATCGCCGTCTTTCCGATGCCCGGTGCACCGATGAGCAGAACCGGTCTCTGGTGCACCCGGGAGATCAGCGGTCTTCCGGACTCATCTTCAGCCAGGTACGCCTTCACGGTATTGCGGATTTCTTCCTTTGCCCGTTTAATGTTCATCTTCAAAATCCTCCCATGCGCCCAGCTGCATCCTCACAGCCCAGCCCGGCACATGTACATCACTGTCATAATCACCTGGTATAACAAAGCATGTGTCCCACGATGGACGCTCTTTCGGAAACGTCCCGTATCCGTCCGTAAAGTACAGCATTCCGCGCAGACGGGAGAGCTTTCTGCTCCGGACAAGATTCGCCACATAGCGGAAAGCCGGGCGGAAATCCGTCCCGCCGTATCCCTGGATCCGGAATGTCTTTGCAGCCAGTTCCTGCAGCAGCTTCAGGGTGTCCTGTTTCGTCTCGAGCACCCTGTCATCCTGAAGCTGATTGTCACACTGAATGACATGTATGCGCGTGCTCTCAAAAAATGAAGCTTCATCCGACAGAATCGAGATCGTCGCCGACAGAAAGCGGCTGAGCACGCTGCCGCTGCAGGATCCGGATGTGTCCAGCACAATGCAGAAATCGCCGATCTTCTCTGTATCCCGGTACTCGAGTTCCTCCATCAGAGGAATATTCCCGTACAGATCAAGCCCCAGCTCATAGTATCCATAGTCAAACGAGTCCGGGTCGGTCTTCATCTCTTCACGCCGCTCGGTAAATCTGCGAAGAAATTCGCGATATGATCCTGACGGATGCGCGGTAGTTCCCAGCAGCTTCGCCAGTCTCCGGCGGCCGCTGCCCTGCCCGGCGATGCCGGAAGGGAGCGATGCCGCAAGCGTCTTCGCCCGTTTGTTCCAGTCGTTTTTTTCCTCTTCCTGCTGCTGCCCCTTTTTATCTCTGCGCGTATACCACAGAGAATGATCATCCACTTCAAAGACAGGTGTCAGAGCCGCTGCCTGGATCTCCCAGTCAGCCCGTCCAGAAAGGTAACCATAGATGTTTCCGGCTGACAGCACGTGAAGAGCCTCTGTAAGCTCCCGATAGACGCCTTCCCTGGTCTCGCTTTCCGGAAGCCTCGTCGCCTCGGTGTCCAGTCCGTCTATGATATACTCCGTCTG
>DGVL01000075.1:0-4238 GCA_002394965.1 Lachnospira sp. UBA4285 | reverse complement strand
GCGTGGAGGGTGATGTGCAGGAAGGCCCGGTTTACCTTCACCGGGCGGTCTTCGTACTCCTGCGACAGCCGGATCGGATTGAAGTAGATCGTATGTGCGTCATCGGCAAGATACCGGAAACGGCTCTCCGCTTTAAAGGAAAATCGGGATAGAGCCGGAAAAAGCTGACGCATAGAAAGAAAGAGTTCCTGTCTGGCCTGACACAGGATCTGAACACCAAGCGCAGACCACTGCTCAGAAGAAGTCGTAGCTTTTTCTCTGTCTGCCAAATCGGCTCCTTTCATAATTTAACAGGGCGGAAAGTGCCTGGCTGTGTCCGCCTGCCCGCGCATACTCGATCGTCTCCGTCAGGAACGCATGATCCGTGAGCGTGAGGTTCAGAAAGTCCATCACATCCTGTTCCCGGTCCGCGTCAATCATCTGTCTTACGATGCCGCGGGCGTGCGCCAGAAGATACTCGCGGTACTGTTCCTCCGCCTTCTGCGTCAGGCTGACCGGAAATAAAAGCCGCGCCATGGCGATTCTCGCCGAAGCTTCCTTCAGGTCGACTGCGATGTTGCTGTCAAAAAGGCGGTCATAGAACAGGAAGTCAATTCCACCGCTGCTGATGCAGTTGCGATACTCGACACCGGATCCCTCCGCGATCTGATTCACTATGCGGGCCGGCGTGTTTTCCTCATAATTCATGATATAATAAGGGAAAACAAGCCGCGCTTCTTCCTGGCCGTTCTCTCCTGCGATGCGCACTTCAATTTCCTGGTGCAGATCCGAGAGAATATCCTTCAGGCCGCGCATCCTGCCGCTTTTCCTGCGGACAATCAGTCTCTTTATTTTCTCACAGTTCTTGAATGCGCCATCGCCGATATCATCAAGCGCGTCAGAGAATGAAACCTGCACGAGACTCCTGCAGTTATAAAATGCATGCGCCCCGATCTTCTTCAGGCTGTCTGGCAGAACAAGTTCAAGCATCTCACGATGTTCCGCCAGTGCAAAGGGTGCGATCTCCCGGATTCCTTCCGGAATATCAATTTCTTCAGATTGTTCTGCGACGGCTTCGATCCGGCCGTCTTTTATCTGCCAATGTGATACATCCATGTCTTTCATAATAGCATAAAAACGCCACGCAGCCAGGCCAAAATCGGCAGGGGTTGCAAATTATGATGATTCATTATATACTTGAGGAAATTTCGTCACATATTTGTTAAGTTTTGTAATATTTATTTGACAATGTTAAGGAGCAAAGATTCAGTCAGATGAAGAGATTCAGACCCAGAAAGAATATCCAATTCCGCATAACCGCGGCTGCCGCGGCTGTAGGGATCGTTTCGGCCGCATTTCCTTCATACACTGTCTTTGCAGACACGCAGGATGATCTGAATGCTGCAGTGCAGCAGGCAGACAACTACAGCGCATCAGGCGCACAGCTGTCCGAAGAGCTGAATTCTCTTCTCGGAGACCTCAACACCTCCATGGAGAATCTGGCGGATATTGATTCACAGATCTCCAGGAAGAATCAGCAGATCGCAGATCTGAGCGAACAGATATCGGAAGATACGGCCAAGGCTTCTGATATGTACGATTCGATGGCCCTGCGGGTCCGCTACATGTATGAGAGCAGCCGCTCAAGCTCCACGGTCGAGATGCTCCTCTCCTCTCAGGATTTTGCGGAATTTCTGAAGCGCACATCATACGTCGTGTCAATCAGCACGTATGACAGAACCAAGCTTCAGGAGCTGAACGATCTCATTACCGGCGAGCAGCAGAAAAAAGAGCAGCAGGAAAATGATCTTGCCGCTCTGAATGATCTCAAGACTTCCCAGACAGTTGCCCAGGAGGGATTTGAGCAGATGATCGCCCAGAAGCGGGCACAGCTGCAACAGAACGCAGAGCTCTTATCGGAAGCCGATTCTCTTGTCGATGTATACCGCGCCCAGATGCAGGCAGAGGCAGAGCAGCTCGACAACGACCGCATCGCCGCCGAGTCTTCGCAGGCCGCCTCCGCTTCGGCAGGGGCAGAAGGTTCGTCCTCTTCCGCTGCATCCGGCTCCTCTCTTCTAACCGTCCCGGCAGAAAGCACGGCTGCGACAGAAACGCAGGAAGAGACAGATGATACACCTGCGGTATCCGGCAGCACGGCATCCTCGCAGGAAGCCGAGTCTCAGACGCAGGAACCGTCAGCTTCAGCCGAAAGCGGCGCCGATGCCAGCCCGTCTGCCTCTTCCCCGTCCAGTTCCTCATCCGCTTCCTATTCTGCGACAGAGCTTGACGTGATGGCAGCCCTCATGGAGGGTGAGGCGGGGCCGAACAACTACGACGCGGAAGTCGCCGTCGGTTCCTGCGTCATGAACCGCCTGAATTCCGGTTCTTACGGCAGCTCCGTTCTGGAGGTCATCTATGCTCCGGGGCAGTTCATCGCCTCCTCCCAGTATTCCTACATGTTCGAGGCAATCCTGGCAAGAGGTGCCAGCGCAAGCTGCTACGAAGCCGCCCGCGCTGTTCTCTCCGGAACCATCACACACCCGTATGTTCACTTCGTGTCAGCGAAGACCGCTGCCGCCAGAGGTATCAGCGGAACCAACATCGGCGGCAACGTGTATTACTGATCATCACCCGAATTGACCCACATTCTTTCCATAGCGGACCCATGCGGCGCACACGCGCCCCGGGTCCGCTTTTACGTCCGCGTCGTGGGAACAGAACAGCCCGCTCTTGACGCCGACCCATCTTCCCGGGACTGCCTCCCGCCGGATAATACTCTCCGCCTCACCCCGGGTGCGCCCGGCTGACAGCGAGACAAGCCAGCGCGTGTGCTCCGGAACCGTCTCACCGAGTTCATTGATCCCCTCCGGGGCTCTCCCGGACGGTACCACACACATGCGGAAATAGATCATCTTTTCTTTTTTTTCGGAAAAGGATGTGGGAAGTATACTGCTCTCCCTGTATTCTTCCGTGTAACAGTTCTGCCGGTCGAATTCCTGATGGCCTTCGATCGTCTCGAGCAGATAGGCGTTGCCCTGTCTTCTGACCTGCAGCACCTGATAGTGCTCTCCCATGGATATGATTCCGGCTCTGTCTCCGTCATGAAGATCACTCACATCCATCTGACATTCCCAGAAGAAGCTCGGTGCAGGCCATTTTTGCAGCAGCAGATTCCGCAGATCTCCGGTAGGGCGCAGATGACTCGCCGAAACGGCATTCAGTATCAGGCCCTTTCCATGCTTCTTCGTGTCAACGAAATCCGGATCCGGATTGGCATTCCACTGCCACGCCAGATTGGGCTCTCCGTTTTCAAACTCGTCACTGCAGACCGGTTCCACCTTAGTCTGTCCGGCCAACAGCGCTGCGTTCTTTTCCAGATCGTTCAGGATCTTCGGCTTGTTCCATCTTTTTACCGGAACGCCACAGCTCTCGCCCGGCGCTGCCGCACCGATCACCGGCCAGTCTGAAACCCAGCGAACCGGTTCCAGGTGAATGATACGACCGGCAGCCTCCTGATCCTGGAAATGGATGAACCAGTCCTCCCCCGCCGGCGTATCCACCCAGGCTCCCTGATGCGGCCCGTTCACATCGGTGTTCCCCTGGTGAAGAACCATGCGGTACTCATATGGCCCGTGGATATCCCGGCTCCGCATCACAAGCTGCCAGCCCTGCTTTACACCTCCGGCCGGTGCGAAGATATAATACCAGCTGCCCCGCCTGTATATTTTAGGTCCTTCCACGGTTGTGTTTCCGTTCTCTGATCCGTCAAACACCACCTCAGGTTCAGAGATAAGACGCATACCGTCCGGCGCCATCTCAGAGAGAAGGATCACATTCTTCTGATGGGCACGGGAACCGGCCAGAGCATTGACCAGCCAGGCACGCCCGTCTGCATCCCAGAGCGGACACGGATCGATCCAGCCGGCGCCGGGGCGGATGTTCACCGGCTCGCTCCACGCCCCGGCCGGATCGTCTGCTGTCGTGACATAGATTCCTTCGTCCGGCATTGGAAAATAAATGTAGAATTTTCCGCCGTGCTGCCGGATCGCAGGAGCCCATACGCCGCATCCGTGTATAGGATTTTCATAGCGGAATTCCGGTATGCGGCGAAGCGCATAGTTTATCACTTCCCAGTGCACCAGATCTCTCGAATGAAGAATGGGAAGTCCCGGCACATTGCTGAAACTTGATGCCGTCATGTAAAAGTCATCTCCGGACCGGATCACATCCGGATCCGAATAATCCGAGAAAAGTATCGG
>DGVL01000162.1 GCA_002394965.1 Lachnospira sp. UBA4285 | reverse complement strand
CGGTGGAGTTCTTCCACTCGCTGACGGACGGACGGGGCGGAAGCGTCTTCCTTGCGAATCTTGTGGCCCGCTATCTGGAACTGAAACACGGAATCGCGATTCCGCGCACCGAACTCATCCGGGATCCCGCAGAGCCGCCGCGGGCGGAGGAGCTGGAAGACAGCTTTCTCAAAAACGCGGCAGAGGTCCAGGCGGACCGGACGGAGGAAGTCAGCTACCGTCTCCACGGCACCCCGGAGAAGGAGGGCTTTCGCACGCTGACAACCGGCATTGTGCAGACCGAAGCGCTTGTCGCAGCGGCGCACCGATACCATGTCTCGGTAACGGCGTTTCTCGCGGCGGTAATGGCGGAGAGCATTATCTCCATGCAGAACGAAGAACGGCCGCGCCGAAGACAGCGGCCGGTGAAAATCACGATCCCGGTGGATCTTCGGCGGCTTTACGGAAGCAGCACGCTGCGGAACTTCTCGCTGGTGCTGAACATCGGCGCGGACCCGAGATACGGCGACTACAGCCTTGAAGAGCTCTGCAGCACCATTTTCCACCAGCTTCGGGCCTATGCGACACCGCAGCACATGGCCGGAATGATTGCCGCCAATGTCCAGCCCCAGCAGCTGATTGTGCTGCGGCTGGCGCCGGTGTTCCTGAAAAACATCGTGATGAACGCGGTCTACCGGCGCACCGGAGAGAGCTTCGGCTGCCTGAATATCTCGAACATCACAAATGTGGATCTTCCGGAGGAGATGCGGCCGTATATCGAGCGGATGGAGTTTATCATCGGCCCCCAGCGCAGTTATCCGAACAACTGTTCGGTTCTCAGCTATGGCGGCAGAACCTATATCAACATGATCCGCAATATCCACGAGTCGGAGCTGGAGCGCCGCTTCTTCTCGAGGCTGGTAGACCTGGGGATTCCGGTGGAGATCGAAAGCAACAGGAGATAGAGAAATGTATTGTGTCAAGTGTGGAGTAAAACTGCAGGACGGGACCGAGACCTGCCCCCTTTGCCAGACACCGGTCTGGAACCCGGAGCAGCTTGTGCGGGAGAGAAGCTTCCCGGACAGTCTTCCGGAACGGCACCGTGAGTCCGGGCGGACGCTGGCCATGGCCATGACGGTGCTGGCCGTCGTGGAGATCATTGTCGTGATGATCGTCTGCTTCCGGCTCTATGGTGAACTGCGCTGGGGCGGCTACGTCATCGGCGGTATCGCCCTGTTCTACGTAATTGCCTTTCTGCCGCAGTGGTTCCATGCGCCGAAAGGGGAGGTCTTTGTGCCGCTGGATCATGCGGCGGCGGCTCTGTACGTGCTTTATATCTGTATGAAAACCGGAGGGCACTGGTTCCTGAGCTTTGCGCTGCCGATCGTGATTGCAAGCTGCCTGATCTCCACGGCGATGATCTGCCTGCTGAAGTATGTACGGGGCGGCCGGCTCTTCATCTTCGGCGGTTTCCTGATCGTGATGGGCGGCTTCACGATGCTGGTGGAGTTCTTTGAGCATCTGACATTCGGAACGCCGATGTTCCGCTGGAGCCTCTATTCGCTCAGCGGCTTTGCGGGGGCGGGGATCTTTCTGCTGCTCTGCGGGATTATTCCGTCCATGCGTCATGAGCTGGAACGGCGGTTCTTCTTCTGAGGGCGGCATGAAAAAACACCTGTTTATCACCGAAAAGCACAGTCTTCCGGTGGGGGACCACAAGATCCGCCTGCTGGTCCTGAAGCCGCTGGAGCGGCATCCGCATCCGGTGCCGGGCGTGCTCTGGGTTCACGGCGGAGGGTATCAGTCCGGCTCCGCGGAAGAGATCTTCGGCACACGGGCGCTGTCCCTGGTAGTAAAGTTCGGTGCGGTGCTGATCGCACCCAATTACCGCCTGTCCAGGCACCATCCCTATCCCGCCGCCCTGCAGGACTGTTACACGGCCCTGCTCTGGCTGAAGGAGCACGCGGAGGAACTGGGGGTGCGATCGGACCAGATCATGGTCGGCGGCGAGAGTGCCGGCGGGGGCATGGCGGCGGCGCTCTGCATGCTGGCCCGGGACCGCGGCGAGGTAAACATCGCCTATCAGATGCCGCTCTATCCCATGCTGGATGATCGGGACACGCCGTCTTCAAAAGACAACCACGCCCCGAACTGGAACACAAAGCGCAACCGGAAAGCCTGGAAGCGCTACCTGCGCAGTGCCTATGGGACCGATTTTGTCCCGATCTACGCAGCTCCGGCCCGCTGCGAGGATTACCGCGGGCTGCCGCCGTGTTACACGTATGTCGGGGATATTGAACCCTTTTACTGCGAGACGCTGGACTATGTCCGGCATCTGCAGGAGGCCGGGGTGGACGCCCATGTGGACGTGTATCCGGACTGGTTTCACGCCTATGACATCTTTTTCCCGACAAAAAGAGTGGTCCGGGAGGCGTTTGCACGCTTCGAGGAGCATTTCCACTTCGCCATGGAGCATTACTTTGCCCCGCAGAAAGCCCACCAGAAAAACGGCTCCGAAGACTGAAAAGGAGACATCCGTCCTTCAAAGGGCGGATGTCTCCTTTTACCTGCAGGCTGTCCGTGAAGGGAATTGCATGAAGTGCCGGCTTCCTGCGTCAGTCAGCGGATCGCCTAAAAGAGATCCAGGGAGCTGTCCAGATAAA
>DGVL01000165.1 GCA_002394965.1 Lachnospira sp. UBA4285 | reverse complement strand
CCGAACAAGGATATCAAGTCCGCAGAGAACTGCGCGTGCCTGAGACAGTTTGCAAGAAAAAATCAGATCACCAATTACTTCGAGGTCGGCCAGATGGGCATCGAACATGCACTTCTCCCGGAAAAAGGCCTCGTGACGGCTGGCGATCTGGTGATCGGCGCGGATTCTCATACCTGCACATACGGTGCGCTCGGCGCCTTTTCGACCGGCGTCGGCTCAACAGACATGGCTGCCGGGATGGTGACCGGCCGCGGGTGGTTCAAGGTTCCGTCCGCCATCCAGGTTATCCTGCACGGCAGGTGCCGCAGATGGGTGAGCGGCAAGGATGTCATTCTTCATCTGATCGGCGAGATCGGCGTAGACGGCGCTCTGTACCAGTCCCTGGAATTCACGGGGGACGGCGTTTCTTCTCTTTCGATGGATGACCGCTTTACGATCTGCAACATGGCGATTGAAGCCGGCGCCAAGAATGGAATCTTTCCGGTTGACGAGCTGACGCGCGAATATATGGCGGCACATTCAGAGAAGACGCCGCATTTGTACACGGCGGATCCGGATGCCAGCTACACCCGGACGGTCACCATTGATCTGGATCGTCTCGAGCCAACCGTTGCATTCCCGCACCTTCCGGAGAACACGAAGACGGTTGCCGAGGCGGGAGACATCCGCATCGATCAGGTGGTGATCGGATCCTGCACAAACGGACGCTACGACGATATAAAGACAGCCTATGAGATCCTGAAGGGCAGAAAAGTGGCAGAGGGTCTCCGTGTCATCATCATTCCGGCGACCCAGGCAGTATATCTCAGAGCCGTGAAAGAAGGTATGATCGCGGCATTCATCGAGGCGGGAGCCGTCGTGTCGACTCCAACCTGCGGACCGTGTCTCGGCGGCTACATGGGTATTCTTGCCCCGCACGAGAGATGCGTGTCCACGACAAACCGCAACTTTGTCGGCCGCATGGGCGATGTGACATCGGAAGTATATCTGGCGAGCCCGGCTGTTGCGGCGGCCAGTGCCATCACCGGTAGGATCAGCCAGCCCTCGGAGCTGGGACTGTGAGGAGGGGCAGCTATGCAGGCAGAAGGAACTGTTTTTAAGTACGGAGACAATGTGGATACGGACGTGATCATTCCGGCCAGGTACCTGAACACATCCGTCCCGGAGGAACTTGCCGCTCACTGTATGGAGGACATCGACAAGACTTTTGTCGGAAGGGTAAAGAAGGGCGATATCATCGTGGCCGGAAAGAATTTCGGCTGCGGTTCTTCCAGAGAGCACGCGCCGATTGCCATCAAGGCGGCGGGCGTCAGCTGCGTTATTGCGCCGACATTCGCCAGGATTTTTTACCGCAACGCCATCAACATCGGGCTTCCGATCATTGAGTGCCCGGATGCAGCCGCCGCGATCCAGGACGGCGACAGAGTGAAGGTCGATTTCACCAGCGGCGTCATCATGGATGAGACGAGCGGAAAGGCCTTTCAGGGACAGTCATTTCCGGAATTTATGCAGGAAATCATTAACGCGAACGGCCTGATCAACTATATCAACGAGAAGCAGGCACAGTGAGGGGCTAACATGGACGTTGTATACACAAGCACAAGAGACAAATCCGTCAGAATCAGCGCTTCTCAGGCGATTCTGAAGGGCCTTTCGGATGACGGCGGACTTTTTGTACCGACTGCGCTTCCCAGACTGGATCGGACACCGGAAGAATTCGCGACGATGGATTACCGCGGCGTGGCTTTAGAGGTTATGAAGCTTCTGCTCTCAGACTTCACGGAAGAAGAGCTCAGGAGCTGCATCGACAAGGCGTACGACGAAAAGTTCGACACGGATGAGATTGCGCCGCTCTCTGAGGCAAAAGGGCGGTATTTCCTCGAGCTGTATCACGGGAAGACGATAGCATTCAAGGATATGGCGCTTTCCATTCTGCCGCATCTCATGATCACGGCGGCGCGGAAGAATCACGTGACGAGTGAGATCGTTATCCTCACGGCCACCTCCGGCGACACCGGAAAAGCGGCTCTGGCTGGATTTGCCGATGTGCACGGAACGAAGATCATCGTCTTCTATCCGAAGAACGGCGTTTCTCCGATCCAGGAGAGACAGATGGTGACCCAGAAGGGCGACAATACTTTTGTGTTCGGCATCCGGGGGAATTTTGACGACGCGCAGAGCGGCGTGAAGAAGATCTTCTCGGACAAGGCGCTTGCCGGGGCTATGAAGGCTGCGGGCTGTCAGTTCTCAAGCGCCAATTCCATTAACATCGGCCGTCTCGTTCCGCAGATCGTCTACTATGTGTACGCCTACTCCAGACTCGTCGCCAACGGCCGGATCAAGGCCGGCGACAAGGTGAACTTCGTCGTTCCGACCGGCAATTTCGGCAACATTCTGGCGGCTTTTTACGCAAAACAGATGGGACTGCCGGTGAACAGACTGGTCTGCGCGTCCAACTCGAACAAGGTTCTCTGCGACTTCTTCCACACAGGCGAGTACGACAGAAACCGCGAGTTTATCCTGACGACCTCTCCATCCATGGACATTCTGATTTCCTCGAATCTGGAGCGGCTGATCTACTGGATCAGCGGTGAGGACGCAACCAGGACGAAAGCGTTCATGGACCAGCTTGCCACCAGTGGCAAGTACGCCATCACGCCGGATATGCGCGAAAGGCTTGCGGATTTCTATGGAAACTATGCGACAGAGGAGGAGGATGCGGCAGAGATACGCCGCCTGTTTGATGATGCTGGGTACCTGATCGACACGCATACCGCCGTGGCATCTGCCGTATATGATAAATATGTGAAAGAAACGGGCGACAGTACGCCGTCGGTCATCGCGTCAACCGCAAGCCCGTTCAAGTTCACGAGAAGTGTGCTTCAGGCGATCCGCCCGGGCGAAGAACTTTCCGGTGACGATCTGGATCTGGCGGATGAGCTCTCGAAAATCAGCGGAGTGCCGGTGCCGAAGGCCGTCTCGGAGCTTCGCAGCGCGGCTGTCCGCCACACATCTGTTGTTGACGCCGACAGGATGGAAGAGGCGGTTGAAAAGACACTGGGACTCTGATGCTATCCCGACCGGGAGGAACCGAATCATCCGGTCTGTCAGGGTACAGGCGGAAATGACGATACAAAAGGGGCTGCCTTGAGGCAGTCCTTTTTTATAAATAACTATTCCGCTCCCGGAATGTGCGGACGGGAAAAGATAACCAGATTTTGGGCAATTTAGAAAATCTTTATACAAATTCTTGTGTTTCCGGTTGACATCCCAGGTGGAGTGTTGTACTTTATGTATGTCGATGTTAGCACTCGATACGTACGAGTGCTAATTGAAACAGAAAGGAGCGGTGAATGGCAGAACAGGATGACGGGCTGGATGAGCGCAAGCAGCAGATTCTCAAAGCGGTCATTGATACGTATCTTGCGACAGGTGAACCGGTCGGATCCAGGACGATTTCCAAGTACACGGATCTGAAGCTGAGTTCTGCGACGATCCGCAACGAGATGGCAGATCTTGAAGACATGGGATATGTGATTGCCCCTCACACGTCGGCCGGACGGATTCCGACAGACAAGGGCTACCGTTTCTATGTCGACAGGATGATGCAGATCATGAAGGAGAACAGCGATCAGATCGAGAAAAAGCAGAAGGATCTGGACAAGCGCGAGAAGGAGCTGGATGATATGCGCAAGTTCATCAGTTCCAAGGTCGACAAGGTGGATGATCTTCTCGAGAACGTCGCCAGGCTTCTCGCCAAAGACACGAATTACGCCTCCATGATCTCCACGCCTTCCGTGAAAGGCAACAAGCTGAAGTTCATTCAGCTGACGAAGCTTGGGAGCGGAAAGATCCTGCTGGTCATCGTGATGGATGGGAATCTGATCCGCAGCAAAGTCGTGGAAGTCTCCGAGGACATCACGCAGGAGCAGATCCTGAAGCTCAATCTTCTGCTGAACACAACGCTGAACGGACTCACCCTCGAGCAGATGAATCTGGCGCTGCTCTCCGGGCTGGAGTCAAAGGCGGGGCAGGAGCACGGACAGATTATCCGCGAGGTGATGCAGGCTCTGATTGAGTCGATACAGAACGCTGATCATCTTCAGATCTACACGAGCGGAGCTACCAATATTTTCAAGTACCCGGAGCTCTCAGACTCGACGACAGCCAGTGAACTCATCAGCACGCTGGAAGAAAAGAAAGGCCTGACGAGCCTGATCAAATCCGAGAAGGATTCCAGCACGGAAGATGGCATCACGGTTTACATCGGTGATGAGACGCCGGTGGAGAGCATGAAGGACTGCTCTGTGGTGACAGCTACGTATGAACTTCACGACGGCATGAAGGGTACGATCGGGATCATAGGGCCGCGCCGGATGGATTACCAGAAGGTCGTTGAGACGCTCAAGACCATCCGGACGCAGCTTGATGATATATTCAAAAAATCTTAGGAGAAAGGAAGGCAGCCGTGTCAGAAGAAGAAAAGAACAAGGCCGCAGAAGAGAAATCTTCCAAAGCAGAAGCCTGCCGGGAAGAAGCTTCCGACAAAGAAGAAAAGAAACAACAGGCCGGGAAAGAAAAGAAGCCTGAGGAAACGAAGGACAGCAGAACTGAGGCTGCAGAGGAAGAGAAGAAAGAAGCTGCGGGCGAAAAGAAGAAGATGGATCCGAAGGATGAGCAGATCGCGAAACTCAAGGATCAGCTGATGCGTCAGATGGCGGAATTTGACAACTTCCGGAAGAGAACCGAGAAAGAAAAGGCATCCATGTACGATATGGGTGCGGTCGACGTCATCAAGAAGCTCCTTCCGATCGTCGACAACTTCGAGCGCGGTCTGGCACTTCTTTCCGACGACGAGAAGAAGATGCCATTTGCCGACGGTATGGAGAAGGTCTACAGGCAGACTGTAAAGATGCTCTCGGATATCGGCGTCAAGCCGATTGAATCTGTCGGCAAGACCTTCGACCCGGACCGTCACAATGCTGTGATGCACTGTGAGGACGATTCGGTCGGAGACAATACAGTCGTTCAGGAATTAGAGAAAGGATATACCTACCATGACACTGTAGTCCGCTACAGCATGGTCAAGGTAGCCAACTGACAGGAGGATTGTGATTATGGGAAAGATTATCGGTATTGATCTTGGTACGACCAACTCTTGCGTAGCTGTTATGGAAGGCGGCAAGCCGGTCGTTATAACCAATACGGAGGGTGTGAGAACAACCCCTTCGATCGTGGCATTCACGAAGACAGGTGAGAGACTTGTCGGTGAGCCGGCTAAGCG
>DGVL01000093.1 GCA_002394965.1 Lachnospira sp. UBA4285 | reverse complement strand
GGCTGGAGATCGATCTGAAGCCCGCGCTGGATGAAAAGACACTTGATTTGCGGATTCAGAGGGATCTGAAGAAATATCAGAACAAAGAGTTTCGCAATGCCCTCTTCGACCTGGTTCCGCATGCGCTGATTCCGGAGCTTTCCCGCCTCGCGGAGACTCCCGAGACAATCCGGGCGAATGAAGTCACCCGAGAGATGAGACACCGTCTGCTCCGCAGTCTGAAAGCGTTTCCGATCGAGGTATCCGGAACGAGGCCGTACGCGGAAGCAATCGTTACAGCCGGCGGTGTCAGTACAAAAGAAATCGACCCCAGAAGCATGCGATCCAAGCTGATCCAAGGTCTGTATTTTGCCGGAGAGGTGATGGATCTGGATGCGTATACGGGTGGATTCAACCTGCAGATTGCCTGGAGTACCGGGCGTCTTGCCGGTATTTCAGCGGCGAAAGCCTGCGGAAAAGAATAATGGAAACGGAATGAGGAAACTATGAGCGATATTATCTCTATCGCAATTGACGGACCGTCCGGTGCCGGAAAAAGCAGCCTTGCCAGACGGTGTGCGGCGGCCTTCGGCATCCTTTATGCCGATACCGGCGCAATTTATCGTACGGTAGGGCTGGCGGCTGTCCGCGCCGGGATAGACCGAAAGGACGAGAATGCGGTCGCCGGGCTTCTGCCAACGCTTCAGATCGAGATGAAATACGGCAGTGACGGAGAACAGAGAATGTATCTCAACGGCGAAGACGTTTCGGAAGCGATTCGAATGCCGGAGATTTCCATTGCCGCCTCGGATGTGTCGGCTCTTCCTATCGTAAGGCAGTTCCTTCTGGAAATGCAGCGCAGCCTTGCGCGCACCCAGAGCGTCCTGATGGACGGAAGAGATATCGGAACGGTTGTCCTGCCGGATGCCGACCTCAAGGTGTTCCTGACCGCGAGTGCGGAAGAACGGGCACGAAGAAGAGTTCTTCAGCTGCAGGAAAAGGGCGTAATCGAGGATTATGATCAGGTCCTGAAGGAAATCCGTTATCGGGACGAGCAGGACATGAACCGAGAAACGGCGCCGCTGAAACGGGCGGAGGACGCCGTGCTGCTGGATACGACAGAGCTGAGCTATGACGAAAGCTTTGCCGCGCTGAGCCAGCTGATTCTCGAACGGTTTTGCATTCGGCCGCTGGCGGATTGAACGGAGAACAGATGAAGGAACTCAAAGTAGCGGAGAGCGCGGGGTTCTGCTTCGGTGTTCGCCGGTCCGTGGAGATGGCAGAAGCCATGCTGCAGGAGGGGCCTTGTGCCAGCTTCGGCATGCTGATCCACAACACCGATGTTGTGCAGGAGCTTGCCAGGCACGGAATGCGCACCGTGGAGAACGTGGAGGAGGTCACGGAGGGAGAACGGGTTTTAATCCGGGCTCACGGTGTGCCGCCTCAGACGCTGGAAGCGCTGAAGGCTCGAAACGCGGTCGTACAGGATGCAACCTGCCCCAAAGTCATGCATATTCACCGCATCGTGGAACAGGCGAGCGCCAACGGCAGATTTGTCATCATCATCGGGATGAAGCAGCATCCGGAGGTAGAAGCAATTTCGGCCAGATGTGAGCATTGTGTCATCCTGGAAAGCGCCGCCGAAACAGAGATCTGGCTCGAATCTCACAAAATGATGTGGGACAGTCCCATCACCGTGGTGGTGCAGACGACGCAGACAAAAAATAATTTCGACGAATGCGTAAAAGTGATAAAAAAAAGATGTACAAATGCAGAAATTTCTGATACAATATGCTTTGCAACATCTACGCGGCAGGAAGAGGCCGCAGCGCTGTCTCAAGTTTGTGATGCCATGATTGTGATCGGCGGGCGACACAGTGCGAACAGTCTGCACCTTGCGGAGATTTGCCGTCAAAGCTGTGAGAACGTCCAGTTCATCGAGAGACCGGAGGAATTGGATTTTTCAATTATTAAACAATCCCCGGTTGTCGGGCTCACTGCGGGTGCATCAACGCCTGCGTGGATCATTAAGGAGGTAGTAAACAAAATGAGTGACGAAATCAGAGTCGAAGAAATCCAGGAAGAGGCAGCGGTAGCGGAAGCGCCGGTTGCTGAAGCAGCAGAAGTACCGGCAGAAGAACCGGTCGCAGAAAAAGTTGCGGCAGAAGCTCCCGCGGCAGAAAAGGAGCTCAGCTTCGATGAAATGCTGGAAGAGACCCTGAAGACCATATATAATGGCGAAAAGGTAAGCGGAACCGTCGTGTCGATCACCGGGACGGAAGTCAGTGTTGATCTGGGTGCCAAGTACTCCGGATTTATCCCGACAACGGAATTCACCGAGTCCGGAATGAAGGTCGAGGATGCCGTTAAGGTCGGTGATACGATTGAAGCAATCGTTGTTCGTGTAAACGACGTGGAAGGCACGGCAATGCTCTCCAAGCGCCGCCTCGATGCCGCCAAGGCGTGGACCGATGTGGAAGAAGCCGTTGAGAGCAATGCAATTCTCGAAGGTACTGTGACCGAAGAGAACAAGGGCGGCGTTGTGGTGAACGTATCCGGCGTCCGCGTGTTTGTCCCGGCCAGCCAGACCGATCTGCCCCGTGAGGCCGAGCTTTCCCAGCTCCTTCACAAGAACGTGCGTCTGCGCATCACCGAGGTCAACCGTGCACGGAAACGTGTTGTCGGTTCCATCCGCCGCGTTGCCCAGGCGGAGCGCCGTGAGCGTGTTGAGAAGCTCTGGAACGAGATGGAAGTCGGCAAAAAGTATCATGGTGTTGTAAAGTCTCTGACCAGCTACGGCGCTTTTGTCG
>DGVL01000141.1 GCA_002394965.1 Lachnospira sp. UBA4285 | reverse complement strand
AAAGGCGGATTAAACGCAAAGAAAAGACACAACAGAGTTCTGAAGCTCGCCAAGGGCTACAGAGGATCCAGAAGCAAGCACTACAGAGTTGCAAAGCAGTCCGTTATGAGAGCGCTGAATTCTTCCTTCGCCGGAAGAAAGCAGAAGAAGAGAGACTTCCGCAGTCTCTGGATCGCCCGCATCAACGCAGCTGCCCGTATCAACGGACTTTCCTACAGCAAGTTCATGTACGGCCTGAAGGCTTCCGGCATCGAGCTCAACCGCAAGGTGCTGGCAGACATGGCTGTGAATGACCCGGCAGGATTTTCAAAGCTGGCCGAGGCCGCAAAGGCGAAGCTTGCATAAGTGCAGATAGAGAAGCAATACACAGTAATACCGGAACCGCCCCGGAAGAGATTCTTTAAATCTCTTCCGGGGCGGTTTATTTCTGCAGTCTTTTGTTCCGTTCACTTTTGTCTTACTGATACTGTTTCTTCCAGCCGTCCGGCAGATAGGTCAGGGTATTCCTGATCATGTCATCGACCAGCGCGGACACGGCGGCGCGGTCACTTGTCTTGGCGGCTACGTTCGGGTCGGTGAGGAATGCATCGACTACCTGATTCCGGTCGTAATCAAGCGATGCACGCAGAATCTTCTCGTGATTGTCGACATGCGGCTTGATAAGGGCCAGCAGGCTGTCTGAGAGCGGGCCGGCGTACAGCGGGTGAATGCTGTCGCGGGAGAACACGGCGTTGGTCTCGACAACGGCGTCTTCCGGCAGATTCGGAATCTGAAGCGCGCTGTTGGGGATGTTGACGTTGGAGACAAAACGGGACAGACCGCAGAGAGCCTTGATGAGCAGGATCCCCTCCTCGCCGGTCGGCTCCAGCTTCATTTCCTCTTCGCCGCTGACGAGACGACTGCTGCGCGCAAGGCGCTTCTTCAAGTCTTCCTTTCTCCATTCGACGGTCGTGAGGCCGAATTTCCAGGAGGCGACAGTCTCAGGATCCTTCAGATAGGTGTCGCCCGGCATGAATTCGGCCAGATGGCGGTCGCCGGCTGCCGCGATGGCGCCGTACTTCTTAAACAGATCCATCTTGACGCGGTTGGCGCACTTGAAGCTCGAGTTCATCCAGTTCTCGCCTTCCAGCTGGAATCCTTCCTCGAAGTGCCTGTCGATGTATCTGTCATAGATCGGGAAGAGGTCTTCCGTCCGGTACGAGGCTTCCGTAAACCATGTGAAATGATTGATGCCCACCACGTTGACAAAGATGTTGTGCCAGTCGTCGACCTTCTCGCCCGTCTCCTTCTCGTAGATTCCGGCAAGCACCTTCTGGGTTCCGAAGACCTCATGGCAGCAGCCGAAAGCTTTAATCTGCGGGAATACATAGTAGAGCATCTTCACGCACAGCGACATCGGGTTGGTGTAGTTGATGACCCAGGCGTTGGGGCAGTAGTCCCGGATAGCCTCGGCAAATGTCACATACATCGGCAGCGTGCGCAGAGCGCGGATCATGCCGCCCGGGCCGGCCGTGTCGCCGACGGACTGCCAGATGTTCAGGCGCTCCGGCAGGTGCACGTCGGACTGCATCTCGTCAAAAGTTCCCGGCAGAATAGAGATGACGACGAAATCCGCGCCGGTAAGCGCCTCGGAAAGCGTATCACAGACGGTGAAGTTCCAGCTTCCATTTGCCTCGGGCCGGCTCATCAGATGATTGCCGATGGTCTGGTTGGCCTCGGCCGCTTTCCGGTCGATGTCATAGAGCCGGATAGTGCCGCCCAGCTCCTTGTCCAGCGCCAGGTCCGTCATGAACGTCCAGGCCCAGCCACGGGAGCCGCCGCCCAGATATGCGATTGTCAGATCTTTTTTCGTGCAAGCCATTGTAAGAAATCCTCCTTCTAGAAAGCACGCCTTGACTCTGTCAGTATAGTAGCCCCAAATAGACGAATTAACTTATGAAATCAGCCATTTCTTTACAATTTTTATCTTTACGGGTACAATAAGCCGAAGAAATCCAAAGGCGGACACAAGGTATGCGAATAGAGAATGAAGAGGTACAGTTCCGGGGAGAGGTCCCCGGCGTATTCGCGGAAGAGGTGCATAACCTGTCCGGCGATTCCATGCAGACACGGCATGTGCACGAGAGCGTCGAGCTGTATTTTCTGCTGGAGGGAGAGCGGTATTACTTCGTCGGCCAGGACACGTACCACATCCGGCCGAAGATGGCGATCCTGATCAATTCAGACACAATCCACAAGACCAGCAACTGCAGGCAGGGGCAGCGCTACCGGCGCTTTCTGATGCAGCTTGACATGGCACTGCTGAAGCCGGCACTTGCAGCACTCGGATACCCGGCGGAGGATCTTGGGACGAGATTCTCCGGGCCGGCGCAGTTCACGGACGGACAGTGGCAGGAGGTGTGCGGGCTTATCCGGCGGATTGAGGAGACCTTCGCCACACCGGGGACCTACCCGAAGGCAAGGATCTGGGCACTGACGATGCTTCTCATCGGCACGTTCCTGGACGCGCGCATGAATACGGCGGCACTTCTCGGTCCGCTGCGCCCTGAGGCGGGCGTGGAGGCGAGGGCATTTGCACGGGTGCACGAAATCGCGGTGTATCTGCAGAACAACTGTTCCAGCGACCTTGACCTTGACAGCCTGGCGGCGCGCTATTTCATCAGCCGTTCCTATCTGACGCGGACTTTCCGGAAGACGACCGGCTTCACCGTCACGGAGTACCGGACGTACTGCCGCATCGCGCAGGCCAAGACGCTCCTGGCTGCGACGGATGCAGATATCACGGACATCGCCGCGCGCGTCGGCTTTGGCAATATCACCTATTTCGAGCGGGTCTTCCGACAGAACGCCGGCGTCACGCCGACGCAATACCGCAGAAACAGCACGGCCAGACGCGATCCGGGGTTTTCGACAGCTCCACAAAAGAGTAGAATGAATGGAAAAATGTGAAAGGAAACCACTCCATGACGGATATTGAACATCAGTCGGAAAAAGAAAAACTGTCCCAGCTTCACGGAAAGGCAAAGGTGGAGTATATCCTGACCTATTACCGGATCTATTTCATCTTCGCACTGATCGCCGTGATTGTGGTTGTGATCATTGCAAATGCGGTGGAGAACGCCAAAAGAGAGTCCAGGATCGGCGTCGCCGTGCTCAACGCGTCCAGTTACGACCTGCAGGCGGCTGACGACTGGCAGAACCGGCTTGCGCAGGAACTGGGGTTTGGCGAGTACGAGTACGCGACGGTGACCATGCTCAACTACCCGACGGAAGACAGCCAGATGACGGAGGAGTCGATTGCCAGCCAGGAGAAGCTGATGACCATGGTTGCCGTCAAGCAGATCGACATGATCATCGCCCCGGAGAGCCTGAACCGGTCATTTATGGAGAATGTCGACTATTTCCTTGATCTCTCCACATACCTGCCCGAAGACATCTATAGTAAACTGCAGGAAGAAGGCAGGATCGAGACCCTGACCAATTCGGAGGGCCAGACTTTCCCGGCGCTTATCAGCATGACTCCGGAAGAAATATCCTCGGAGATCAGCCTTCAGATGGACAGTCCGACGATCGGAATCGTGGCCAACTCCGAGAACAAAGACAACACGATCCGCCTTCTTCGCCGATTCCTGGGACTTCAGTCCTGATCCGGCTCACCGCATGAACGTAGCGGCGGCGATCAGCACGAAGATGCCGAGGACGATGCGGTACCAGCCGAAGACCTTGAAGTCGTGCCGGCGGATGTAGGACATCAGGAAGCGGATGATGAACACGGATACGACGAAGGCGCTGATCATGCCGACGAGAAGAATCGCGGCTTCCGCGCCGGTAAATCCAAGACCGAAGCGGACAATCTTCAGAAGCGAGGCGCCGAGCATCACGGGGACCGCGAGGTAGAATGTGAACTCCGCGGCGGCCGGACGGGCGATGCCGATCAGGAGCGCGCCGATGATGGTGGCTCCGGAGCGGGATGTGCCCGGGAAGATGGCGGCGGCCAGCTGAAACATGCCGATGATAAGAGCGGACCTGGCGGAGATCTGCGAAGGTCTGGTGACAGCCGGAGCGGCGCCGCTCAGATGATTCTCCACCAGAATGAACACGACGCCGACAATGATCAGGGCGAGTGCGATCGGAACCGGATGGTAGAAGAGCTCCTCGATCTTGTCGTCAAACAGGACGCCCACGACGGCGGCCGGAATGCAGGCGATGATGATCTTGCACCAGAGGCGGAGTGTGCTGCGCCGGGTCACGACCTTTCCGTCCTTGCGCCTCCACGGCCAGAGCCGGCGCCAGTACAGAGCCACGACGGCCAGGATCGCGCCGAACTGAATGACAACTTCAAACATACTGAAAAATCCGTCGCTGACATTGTGAAAATGCAGAAAGCTGTTGAGAAGAATCATGTGGCCGGTCGAGCTGACCGGGAGCCACTCTGTGACGCCTTCTACTATTCCGTAGATCAGCGATTTGATAAGATCCAGAATCATGCTATCCTCCTTCTGGGAAACCCTTGTTTTCAGAATAGCATACAGGATGAACTTTAGGAAGAAAAAAGATGATTGCGGTATTTACAGCCCTGTATCCGGAGGCGGAACCTCTTCTTTTGGAATTGCGAAGGCGCGGCATACAGATGAAGCGGCTTCCATCCGGAAGCCTTACTGCGTGGCGCAGCAAAGACGACCGGTATATGCTGGCGGTGACCGGGAGCGGTGAGATCGCTGCAGCCATCGCCACGGCGCAGCTTCTCACGCAGTTTCCGGCTGACTTTGCCGTGAACTTCGGCACAGCTGCGGGGAGCGACCCCGCCGCGTCCTGTTTCCGGATATGTAAGATTACGGAAGAAACTACCGGGCGGGATTTCTACCCGGGGATGGTGTGGGCTGCTCCCTTTGCGGAGCGCGCGCTCGTCACGGTCCCGCATCCGGCTGCAGCTCCTGCCGGGACCGTCTCGCCTTCTCTCCCCTGCCTAACGGACATGGAGGGCGCGGGCTTCTTTCAGGCGGCCGCGCGTTTCCTGAGCACGGATAAGATCGTGCTGCTGAAAGCTGTGTCAGATGCCGGGGAAACCGCCGCCCTGACACCGGACAGGCTCCGGGCAATCTGCGCAGCGGTGGCGGCCGGGGTCACAGACTGCCTGACCGGTCTGTCGGAGGCTGTGGATGCGTACCGCGCAGAGGAAGAGACGATAGAGGAGCCGGCGTTGATGGCGAAGGCGGAGGCAGATCTGAACGGCTCGGAGGCGATGCGCCTGCGCCTGCACCGGATTCTCTGCTGGCAGGCGCTTTCCGGAGAAGATTTGAGGAAGCTTGTGAGAAAACTCTACGAGGACGGGAGCCTTCCTGCAGGGAGCAAGAAAAAGGGAAAGGAGGTTCTGGAACAGCTTGAACGGGACATTCTTTGAGCCGGCCTTTCGCTATGTGTATGTGGAGGACAGGGCGGCAGGCCTTCCACAGACCAGGCGGATCCTTGCGAAACTGCCGCAGGCGCATGTGATTCCGATCCGCCACTACAAGGACGTATTCAACCGCAGCAGACAGGACATAACCGCCCAGAGCCGCAGCCTCGCCCTGATCCTGGCAGATGAGCCGGACCCGCGCGTGTATCCGGGCGCGCCGGTGTGCCAGAACTTCGGAAACGATGCGTTCTACTACACGTCGACTGTCATGAACTGCGTCTATGACTGCGAGTACTGTTATCTGAAGGGAATGTATCCGTCCGCCAATCTGGTCATCTTCACCGATCAGAGCCGGACATTCGCAGAAGTTGACAGACTCCTTGCGCGCGGCCCGGTGTATCTGTGCATCTCTTATGACACCGATCTGGCAGCGATAGAGCCGCTGACTGGTTTCCTGCGGGAGTGGTATGCATTCGCTCAGGACAGGCCCGGGCTCACCATCGAGATCCGGACGAAGTGCGCCAATCAGGCGCTTCTTTCTACGCTTCCGGTGCTGTCTGATGTGATCTGGGCATTCACACTATCCCCGGAGAAGGTGGCGCAGCGCTTTGAGAAAAAGGCGCCGGAGCTTGAAAGAAGGCTGGCGGCGGCGCGGTATGCCGCGTCACGCCACATCCCGCTCCGGCTGTGCTTTGACCCGATGCTGCGCTTTCCAGGCTGGGAAGAGGAGTACCGGAAGCTTGCGCAGATGGTCCGGGACGAGCTTGATCCGGAGCAGGTCCGCGACATTAGCATCGGGACCTTCCGCATCTCCACCCAGTATCTCGGGCAGATGCGCGCAAGACAGCCGGAAAGCCCGCTGGCGCAGTATCCATACACGGTATGCGGCGGTGTCGCCTCGTACGGTGCGAAATCCGCAGAGATGACGGCATACATGGCGGGGCTGCTTGACGGATGGATGAGCCGCGACAGGATGTTTTTCTGGAACGAACGGGAGGAATGACAGATGTCAGGAAAACGGGCACTTGTCACCGGCGCGTCATCCGGCATCGGCCGGGCGGTGGCAGAGAGGCTTGCGGGGCTTGGATATGAAGTGACCGGCGTCGGCCGGAACTTCCGCAGAGATGAGAGTGGCATCCGGCAGATGATTCTGGATCTGACTGACGAGAAGGGGCTGCGGGACTTCCTTATGGATTACCGCCGGGAAGGCCCGCCGGATCTGCTTGTTCACTGTGCCGGTGTCGCGTGGTACGGGATGGCTGAGGAGATGGACGGGGAAAAAGTGCGGGCGATGATCCGCACCAACCTGGAAGTGCCGATGATCATCACCGGTGCGCTGCTGCGCGACATCAAGAGTGTGAACGGGACTATTATTTTCATCTCGTCTGTGACGGCAGATGGCCCGAGTCCCCGCGCCTGTGTGTACGGGGCCGCCAAGGCCGGTCTTACTGCGTACGCGGACAGTCTTTTCGCGGAGAACCGGAAGTACGGCCTGAAAGTGTCGGTGATCGAGCCGGACCTCACGGACACGAACCTTTACCGGAACGCCGATTTTAAACCGGAGGAGGGAGAGATGTACTGCCTGAGCCCGGAGGATACGGCGGACGCTGTGGAATTCATCGTGACGCGCCGCGAAGGAGAGGTCCTCACGCATCTCACGCTGCGCCCGCAAAAAAATCGGATCAGGAAGACCTGATCCGCTTTTCCTTTAGTGAAAGATTTTCTTGACCTCGGCGCCGATGGCATCAAAGAACTCGGTGCCGATGTTTTCGCTGTCATTCACGATGCTCTGCAGCGCTTCCTCCGCCTCTTTCTGTGTGGCGTTAAGGCCATAGGTTTTCAGGAGCGCGTAGGTGTCGGAGAAATCCGAGAAGCCGATCAGCTTTTTGCGGTCATCGTCGGACATCTTCTCCAGAATTGCGTCGATTTCTTTTTCTACATTCTTCTCGCTCATCGCTATTATATCCTTTCTTTATGACAGATGCGGTATACCGCATGGGATCTCTGCCAGGTTACCGGCGGCCGGTCGAGCCGAAG
The DNA here is from genome assembly GCA_002394965.1 of Lachnospira sp. UBA4285. Classification (GTDB taxonomy): domain Bacteria; phylum Bacillota; class Clostridia; order Lachnospirales; family Lachnospiraceae; genus UBA4285. Next base: position 3,458 of record DGVL01000141.1, on the reverse strand, counting down.
CCGCCCTCACCCCTTTCTGTCGCGTGAAGCTCATCCGCCTCGTCAAAGTCCGCCATGATATAAGGCATCAGGATCAGCTGGGCGATCCGGTCGCCCTTGCCGATCTGCCACGGCTCTTTTCCGTGATTGTGCAGCGAGACCATGATCTCGCCCCGGTAATCCGAATCGATGACGCCGACCTTGTTGGACGGTGCGATGCCGTGCTTGCTCGCAAGGCCGCTGCGGGCGCAGACAAGGCCGACCAGGCCGGACGGGATCTCAAGTGCGAGGCCTGTGTGGACCATCTCGGTTTCACCGGGCGCAATCGTCACTTCACTCAGGGAGACCAGATCAGCGCCGGCGGAATACTCCGTGCCGTATACGGGCATGACAGCCTCCGGATCAAGCTTTTTGAATCGTACATGTGCGTGCAGAATCATGATTCACCTCGAAGTTCTCAGAAGAGCAGTACTACCTTCCCGGCCTTTAAAGACGCGGGGACATCGATCGTTCGCTGGTTGGAGGAGCCTTTGAATCGCAGCATGAGGTCGCGCTTCTCAAGCACGAACTCGCCGTCGACAAGTACGTCGATATTCTCGATGATCTCCTTCGTCTCCGGGACAGTTCCGTACATCCGGCCCATGATATCCGCGTCAAAGAGATATCCGGAAAAAGCCCAGATGTCCTTCTGCGGATACGCTTTGCGCACCGAGCGGAGGAGCGGCAGGATCCCCTTCTGGTTCTCCGGTTCAAAAGGCTCCCCGCCAAGCAGAGTCAGGCCCTGAATGAAGTCCGGCTTCATGAGGTCCGTGATCGTGCGGATCGTTTCCTCCGTGAACGGTCTGCCGAAAGAAAAATCCCATGCCTCCTCATTGAAGCATCCTTTGCAGTGGTGCGTGCAGCCGCTCACGAACAGGGAGACGCGGCAGCCGGGGCCGTTGGCGACATCTGGACACTTGATCTGGGCGTAGTTCATCGGAATTCCTCCTTGAGAATTGTGCCGGAAAAGAGCAGCTCCGGCATCTTTTGTATTATACCATTTACGGACCGGTTCCTGAAACAGCGGACATGCATTTCCCAGGGAGTCAGTCCGCGTGAAATGAATAGATTCTGATGGCGGCGGAAAGATTTGACACGTCCTGCCGAAATCTTTAATATAGATAGAACCAGTTGAACATGTGAAAACAACTGCCGTTCATGAAGAGATAATCGGTTCATGCATTTGTTTAAAGGAGGCTGTACATGCAGATCGGAATCCGCGCACATGATGTGCTGGGCGATACACTGGATGAGACATTCGCCAATATTCAAAGACAGGGGTTTGTCTGCGCGCACCTGGCATTGACGAAGTCCGTCAAGAGCTTTCCGGTGACGCCGGAGAACGAGACGCCCGGACTTGCAAAGTACGTGAGGCGGCTTGCTGACGCGCACGGACTGGATATCGCGGTGCTCGGCAACTACAACAACCTCTGCAATCCCGACCCGGAACAGTTAAAAGATATTCAGAACACATACACGGCGGCCATCCGGTTCGCGTCGGTTCTGGGCTGCTCTGTCGTCGGCACGGAGACGGGGGCTGTGAACACGGAGTACGTGTACGATCCGGCCAATGCGAGTGAAGAGGCACTGAACACATTTATCACGAATCTGCGTCCGGTCGTGAGGACAGCGGAGAAGTTCGGTGTGATTCTTGCCATCGAGCCGGTCGTGCGCCATGTGGTGTGCACCGCGCAGAGGGCGAGAAGAGTGCTGGATGCCATCGACTCCCCCAATCTTCAGATCATCTACGACCCGGTGAATCTGCTGTGGCCGCAGGATGTCCCGGATCAGGACGCGCACATCCGACAGGCGTTTGACCTGCTGGGGCCGGACATCGCGGTGATTCACTGCAAGGATTTTCTTGTGAAGAACGGAGAGTTTGAGGAAGTGGCCGCGGGGCTGGGCGGTCTGGATTATCCGCTTTTGTGCCGGGAGATCAAGAAGCACAAGCCCTACATCCAGTGCACACTGGAGAACACGACTCCGGATAACGCGGTCGCTGCCCGGAAGTTTCTGCAGAAGAGTTACGACGAGGCCTGAGCAGACAGCGGGCGGGGAGAGATTCACGAGCGGACATCAGGAAGGAGGACTGCCGGAATGGATAAACTGATTATTGAGACAACCGAGAGCGGTGACGTGAAAGAGCGCGATGAACAGGATGTGAGCACCCCGGCAGACTTCACGAGCCCTGACGTGCTGTATGACGACCTCATCGAAGCAGTGAAGAAGTACCATCCGTCAGATGACATGACGGACATCCGCCGGGCGTACGAGGTGGCGGCCGAGGCGCATAAGAACCAGAAGCGCAAGTCCGGCGAGCCATATATCATTCACCCGCTGTGCGTGGCGATCATCCTGGCAGAGCTGGAGATGGACAAAGAGACCATCATCGCCGGCCTGCTTCACGACGTCATCGAGGACACGCCGATGACATATGAGGATGTGGCGGACCAGTTCGGCGACGAGGTGGCGATGCTGGTCGACGGTGTCACCAAGCTGACCAAGCTGAATTACAAACAGGACAAGGTGACGGAGCAGGCGGAGAACCTGCGCAAGATGTTCCTTGCCATGGCAAAGGACATCCGAGTGCTCATCATCAAACTCGCTGACAGGCTCCACAACCTCAGGACCATCAACTACATGACTCATGACAAGATCATCGAGAAATGCAGAGAGACCATCGATATCTATGCTCCTCTGGCTGCCAGACTTGGTATCTACACCATGAAAATGGAGATGGAGGACATCGCCTTCAAGTACCTGGAGCCGGAAGCCTATTACGATCTGGCAGAGCAGATCAGTCAGAAACGTGAAGAACGCGAAGCTACGATCAACACAGTGATCGAGCAGATCAAGGAGCGCCTTTCCGGCCTCGATATCGACTATGAGATCTACGGCAGATCCAAGCACTTCTACAGCATCTACAAGAAAATGAAATACCAGAACAAGACTCTGGATGAGATATTCGATCTTTATGCAGTCAGGATCCTGGTGGATACCGTGAGAGACTGCTATGCGATACTCGGTTTCGTGCACACACTTTGGACACCGATACCGGGAAGATTCAAGGACTACATCGCGATGCCGAAGCCGAACAGGTATCAGTCGCTTCACACTACCGTTGTGGGAAGCACCGGCAGACCTTTTGAGATCCAAATCAGGACGTATGAGATGCACAAGGTCGCTGAATATGGTATCGCAGCACACTGGAAATACAAAGAAGGCGTCTCCGGCGACAAGATGGACAGCGACGACGCGAAGCTTTCCTGGGTGAGGCAGGCTCTGGAACTTCAGAAAGAAGTCAATGACTCTGAGGAATTCGTGGAATCCCTCAAGATGGACCTGTTCTCTCAGCAGGTATTCGTGTTCACCCCGCAGGGTGATGTGCTGGAGCTTCCGGCAGGAGCTACGCCGCTGGACTTCGCATTCAAGATCCATAC
>DGVL01000168.1 GCA_002394965.1 Lachnospira sp. UBA4285 | reverse complement strand
AACGGCGCCGGAAAGTCGACACTGATGCTCTCGATTATGCACCAGATACCCGCCAGATCCGGGAAAGTTCTCTTTCAGGGAAAGGACTGCCTGTCACAGAAGACATTCGACATCGTGAAAGAGGGCATGACACTGGTTCCGGAAGGGCGGCATGTATTCCCGAGAACATCTGTGCAGGATAATCTTCTGCTGGGAGCCTATTACCGCCATGACAAAGCGGAAATCCGGAAGGATCTGAACAGGATCTACGAGATGTTTCCCCGGCTCCAGGAGCGGCGCAGACAGCTGGCAGGCACGCTTTCCGGCGGTGAACAGCAGATGCTTGCGACCGCAAGAGCACTCATGAGCCGCCCGAAGATGCTGCTGCTGGATGAACCTTCGATGGGCCTTGCTCCGATCATCGTCGATCAGATCTTCGAGACGATTGTCCGGATCAACAAAGAGGGAACCACGATTCTGCTGGTGGAACAGAACGCGAACCAGGCGCTGCGCATTGCGGACCGCGGATATGTTCTGGAGACCGGTGAGAAGACGATGGAAGATGCGGCGGATAAACTTCTTGCCAACGATCAGATCAAGGAAGCGTATCTGGGAGCATAGGAGCGGAGTATGGTGCGAGGTGTCATCTTTGAGACAGACAGCCGCCTTGGCTGTATGGCGCAGGAGCTGAAGCGCGACGGGGTGGATGTCATCCGGATCCGGGAGAGCGGGGACCTTACGAAACTGCAGGAGGGGATGTGGAATTTCGTGGTTCTGCCTATCCGGGGAACGGATGACGGGACGGTTGAGCTGATGGACGAAAGGGCGGATATCCGCGCATTTCTTCAGGGACTTTCCGGTGACACGCTGCTGGTCTCTGGCGTAGAGACAGACTACGAGAAGCAGCTGCCCTGCCGGTATGTCAACTTCCAGAAGGACCGGATGGTTGTCCGGAAAAATTCGGAGTACACAGCCGAAGGCATCCTGTATCTGATGCTTCGCGAAACACCGCGCAGCATCCGGGAGTATTCGTATGATCTTCTGGGAGACGGCAATGTGGGGAGCGCCATGCACCGGATGCTTGACAGGCTCGGCCTGCCGCACCGCTGGATCGTGAACGGCGGCGGAGAGGGGAAACTTGCACTGGAGGACTGGCAGGGGATGATCCCCTCGGAAGTGGTGATCAATACGATCCCGGCCCCGATTATACATTCCTGCCAGTTCCCGGCAGGACGACCGGGTTCATTCTACATTCTGGATATTACGAGCGGCGGGCAGGGAGCCGGACAGCGAGTGAAGGAAAATGCGCATGTACACTATGTGTACGCGCCTCCGCTTCCGGGGCTTGTGGCTCCGGCTTCTGCCGGACACCTGCTGGCAGAACTTCTCAGACGTATGGTGCCGGAATATCGGCAGGAGGTGGGAGAATGATCAGAGGAGAATATACTTGCTACGGCCAGGATATCGGAATCCTGATGCTGGACACAAAGTTTCCGAGAATCCGGGGAGATATCGGGAATGCGGAGACGTTTCCCTTTCCGGTCCGCTACAAGATCGTGCGGAATGTATTCCAGGGCGCAACGCTTCCCCGGGACGCAGATCAGGTCCTGCTTCACGCATTCACGGAGGCGGCGCGGGAACTGGAAGCGGACGGCTGCCGCGCCATCACCACATCCTGCGGATTTCTGGCGGGGTTCCAGAGAGAACTGGCAGCGGCGGTTCACATTCCGGTCTTTACGTCTGCCCTGGCGCTTGTGCCTATGCTTTATCCGATGCTGCACAAGGACGAGAGAATTGCCATATTCGCCGAGAAGAAGGAATTCATGACCGAGTCGCTGTTCAACAAGAACGGGTGGTCTCAGGGTACCATTCCGGTCAGCGTATTCGGCATGGACGAGCACGCGGCGTTCAATGACCTGATCATCCGCAACCGGAGCGAAGGAGATCCCGAGCGGATTCGGGAGGAAGTCGTGAGTCTCGCCGGACAGTATCTGGACAGCGGGATAAAAGGCGGCGTCATCGTGCTGGAGTGCCAGAATCTGGCGCCGTACGGGGCGCTGATCCAGGATATCTGTCAGGTGCCGGTTTTTGGTATCAACCAGCTGATCGCCTTTATGTACAGCGGCGTTAAGTATCCGGATTATCAGAATGCAAGGGGGCAGTGAGGAGGCGGGACATGAAGGTCTTGGTGACAGAACCGGTTGATCCGGTGGGAATCCGGCTTCTTGAAGAGCACAATCTGGAGGTGGTTCACGGGACCGGAATTGATCCGGAAACGGTGATCCGGGAAGCGGCAGGGTGTGTCGGAATTCTGACGCGGAATGCACACCTGGACGGTCATATCATGGATGCATGCCCGGAGCTGAAAGTGATTTCCATGCATGGTGTCGGCGTGGACTGCATTGACGTAGATGCGGCCACACAGCGTGGAATTCAGGTGACCAACGCGGCGGACTCCAATCAGAAGGCAGTGGCCGAGTACACGATCGGCCTGATCCTGATGCTGGCCAAGCACGCGGTGACGTATACCAACGGGCTGAGGAAATACGATATGAGCGTGCGCAACACGACAGGGCATGAGGTCGCCGGTCAGACGTTGGGAATCATCGGCATGGGCAATATCGGCACCCAGGTGGCCCGGATGGCTTCCTTCGGTCTGTCTATGCGGGTGATCGGCTACAGCAGGCATATCAGCGGGACCGAGAAGGCAAGCTTTGGCGTTCTGTCCGGTGATCTGAAACAGGTAATCTCGGAGGCTGACTTCCTGACACTGCATGTGCCCGGCAATGCTTCAACGCACCATATGATCGGGGAGGAGCAGCTGTCGTGGATGAAGCCGACCGCCTGTCTCATCAATACGGCGAGGGGCACGGTGGTGGATGAGTCGGCGCTGATCCGGGCTCTTGAGGAGAAGAAGATCGCCGGTGCCGCGCTGGACGTTTTCGAGGGCAATCTTCCGAAACCGGACAATCCGCTGCTTGCCATGGCAAATGTGATTGTGACGCCGCACACGGCAGCATTTACCGTGGAGGCGCTGCAGCGAATGTCTTATCAGGCGGCCATGGGAATCGTGGAGGTGGTGGAGGGAAAGCCGGTTTCATTCCCGGTCAACCATCTGCACGACACCTTTGAGGACCGCAGGGAAGTGAAGGAAGTCATGGATTTCTTCCGGTATGAGTTCAATATTTCCTGAATGAAAGAAAGGGGGCTGCCATGAAACTCTGGATTGCATCGCACCGGGAAGACGAAACACAGATTTATGAGGAGGAAAATGGCAGGTTTGGCTTTGATCTGACGTTTGACCAGTCGGCGCTGACACCGGATATGGCGGGAAGGCTCAGAGGATATGACGCGGTGGCCGTCACGACAAACTGCCGGATCGATGAGCGCATGTGCCGGCTTCTGAGCGGCGATGGGGTGCGGTATATTCTGACGCGTTCCACGGGGACGGATCACCTGGATCTGGAAGCGATACACCGCTGCGGCCTCATGGCTGCCAATGTTCCCGGATATTCGCCGAACGCCATCTCGGAACACACGATTCTTCTTGTTCTGATGCTTCTCCGGAAGATGAGAAGACAGATGGAGAAGATCCGGCAGCACGACTTCAGACTGGAGGGCATTCGCGCCAGACAGCTTTCGGGTCTGACTGTCGGCGTGATCGGCGCCGGGAGGATCGGCGCCACGACGATCGGTCTGCTCGCCGGTTTTGGATGCCGGATCCTGGTAAATGATCTGTACCAGAATGAGCAGGTGAAAAAGATGGCAGCATACGTCTCTCTGGACGAGCTGCTTGCCGGATCGGATATCATCATCCTTCACGCGCCGATGATCGAGGCCAATTATCATCTGATCGGGGAAGAGCAGATCGGTGCCATGAAGGACGGCGTGTACCTGGTCAATCCGGCCCGCGGCGGATTGGTAGATACGGAAGCGGTGTGCCGCGGGCTTGAGAAGGGAAAAATCGGCGGCTTCGCATTCGATGTGTATGAGAATGAGAACGCTACACAGAGAAAGGACCTGCGGGGAAAGGAACTGGGAGATCCGCTGCTTGAGAAGCTGCTTTCCATGGATACCGTAGTTTACACATCCCACACGGCATTCTACACGGATGATGCCATCCGGGCGATCGCTCGTTCAACGCTGCAGAATCTGGAGGATTTCCGGAAAAACGGACGGTGCATCAACCAGAGATGAGAGGAGTTCCTATGAAGATGGAGACAGAGGAGATGGGGAGCAGGAGGCTGGACAGGGTGCCGATGTCCGGAATCCGCAAGGTCATGAATCAGGTGAACGCTCTGCGGGCTGAAGGAAAGGACGTGATTTCCTTCAGCGCAGGGGAACCGGGATTTAATACACCGGAGCCAATCAAAGAAGCGGCCTGCCAGTGCCTCCGGGAGAATCTCACCCACTATCCGCCAAACCGGGGGAGCCTGGCCCTCCGGCAGGCGATCGCCAGAAAAACAGAGGAAGACACGGGTGTCTCCTATGACCCGGAAACCGAGATCCTGATCACCTGCGGAGGAGCAGAGGGGATCAACGACTGTATTCTTTCCACGGTGGATCCGGGGGACGAGGTGATCATCTTCAAGCCGGCATTCATCAATTATGAGGCTCTTGTGCTTGAGATCGGCGCGGTCCCCGTGAGCATCGACCTCAGACCGGAGAACGGATTCCAGATAGATCTTGCGGAAGTGGAGAGCCGGATCACGGAGCGGACAAAACTTCTTGTCATCAATTCTCCGAACAATCCGACCGGAGCCGTGTACAGCCGGGATTCGCTCGCGGGCCTTGGCGAGCTCGCAAAGAAGCACCATTTTCTCATCTTTTCGGACGAGATGTACTCGGCGCTGGTCTATGACGGCCTTCCGTTTTATTCCATGGCTGCTTTTCCCGGCATGAAGGAGCAGAGCCTGATCGTTAACGGCTTTTCAAAGACATACGCGATGACAGGCTGGCGGCTCGGTTATGTAACCGCTCCGGAGAAGCTGATGAACAGGCTGGTGAAGCATCATCAGTATACGACTACATCCATTGCGACATTTCTGCAGGAGGGCGTGGCGCTCTCCATGAATCTTCCGGAGACGCTGCATGAGGTGGAGCACATGAAGGCGATGTTTGCAAGACAGCGGCAGGTGATGATGGAGGGCCTGGACAGCCTTCCCGGGATCACGTACACAAAGCCGTATGGTGCATTTTACATCTGTGCGGATGTATCGGGAGTCGGTATGGACGGGGAAACCTTCTCCCGCAGACTGCTGGACGAGGCGCTGGTGGCGACGGTACCGGCAGACTGCTTCGGAGATTCGTATCAGAATCTTGTGCGGTTTAGTTTTGCGGCAAAAGAAGAGGATATCCGGGAGGGTATCCGGCGGATCCGCGCGTTTCTTGAGGCTTCTTCGTGAATCGGCTTTGACTGTGTATGAGCCGGGAGGACAGACCATGATACTTCCGATGCTTTCTCTGATGGGTGAGATGTTTCTGCTGATTCTGGCGGGCTACATCTCACGCCGGGCGGGGCTCGTGACCCGGGAAGGGAAAATGTGTCTCACCAATCTGATCCTGTATGTAATCCTTCCCTGCAATATTGTCAAGGCGTTTATGGCAGAGACGGGCAGCCACTGGGAAGAGATGGCGCGGGTGCTCGTGATTGCGGCGCTGATTCAGGTCTTGTGCACTGTCATCGCAAGTTTTAGTTATTCTTTCATGCCGGCAGGTGAAAAGGCAGTCTTCCAGTACGCAACCGTATGCTCGAATGCCGGCTTTATGGGCAACCCGCTGTCGCAGGCTATCTTCGGCGACCTGGGACTGCTTTATACGTCTGTATTTCTCATCCCGCAGCGGATCGTTATGTGGACTGCCGGCGTGTCGTATTTTGCGGCGGGCGGCGACCGGAAGGGCCTGCTTAAAAAAGTGCTGGTGCATCCGTGTATGATCGCGGTCTATATCGGGATTTTTCTGATGCTGACAGGCCTTCAGCCTCCCGTCTTTCTTAGCAGCACGGTTTCTGCTTTCAGCAGCTGCACGACAGCCATGACGATGCTGTACATCGGAACGATCCTGACAGATGTGGATTTTAAAACGCTGTTCACCGGCAGACAGATTTATTTCGCCATCATGCGGCTGATCCTGATCCCCCTGGCTGTGTACATTCCGTGCCGGCTGGCGGGAGTGGACCCGGTGATTACCGGTGTGTGTACCCTTCTGACCGCCATGCCGGCGGGGTCCACCACCTCTCTTCTGGCGGCCAGATACGAGGCAGATGAGCTGTCAGCCGCGAAATGCGTTGTCTTCACGACGCTGCTGTCTGTCATCACAACGCCGGTGTGGGGGATGATTCTGACCTGAAAAGAGGATTGCTACACGGCTTGTTCCTTTGAATTTCCCGTCTGTATTATTTTATCTGCCCTTTTCTGTATTCCTGTATGCTATACTTGAAATCAGATGAGGCACAGCTATGAAAGTGACATACACGGTCATCCGCAGCGCCCGCCGCACGGCGGCCATTCAGATTGCGGACGGAAAGGTCATCGTCCGCGTCCCCGCGCAGATGACAGGTGAGGAAACAGCCCGGTTCGTGCAATCCCACGCGGACTGGATTGTGAGACATCTGGAAAAAGAGCGGCGGATGAAGCAGGAAGAACAGCAACATCCCGTGAAGCCGCTTGATGAGCAGGAACTCCGGGAACTCGCCAGGCGCGCTGCGCGCGTGATTCCGGAGCGTGTACGCTGCTTCGCTCCGAAGGTTGGAGTTAAGGTCGGGCGGATCACGATCCGCAATCAGACCTCGCGCTGGGGCAGCTGCAGCGCGGCAGGAAACCTGAACTTCAACTGCCTTCTGATGCTGACGCCGCCGGAGGTGATCGACAGCGTGGTGGTTCATGAACTCTGCCACCGACTGCAGATGAATCATTCGCCTGCCTTTTACGCCGAGGTTCGCCGCGTATATCCCGATTATGACCGTTGGCACAGGTGGCTTAAAGAGCACGGGAATGAGATTATGAGAAGAAATCCGCGGTATTCCGGGTGAAGGAGATGGATCCCGGATTGGAGATAACTGGATTCTGGGTTTGGCAAAACCTGATTGGAGGTTGAACATGAGAACCGAACAGTTCCTGATCACGCCGGCGGCCGGCAAGCGGCTGATCGCCAGAGCGATCGTGCGCCGCAAAGATGTGCAGGATGCGCTGAAAGACCGGAAGATTGTTGTGATCGCCGGAACGACGAACTTGTACATTGCCAATGAGCTTTTAAAACAACTTGGGAGCAGTCTGAGAGCCGAGGGACCTTCATTTCACCGCGGCGTTCTTGGCGCACCGGGCTCGAAGATGATTGATGCGGCATTTTCCGGCGATCTTGTCATCACGAAGGGAGAGCCGGAATTCCGTGCGGACCTCGCCGATGTATGCAGCAGTCTTACAGCCGGTGACATCATCCTGAAAGGCGCGAATGCGGTGGATCTGAAGGCGGGGAGAGCCGCAGTGCTGATCGGCAATACGGACAGCGGCGGCACGATTATCCAGGTGTCAAGGGCAGCGATCACCCGGCGCGCGCGCGTGATCCTGCCGGTCGGCGTGGAGAAGCGGGTTGAAGGGCCCATTGATGAGCTCGTGAGTGCCTGCAACGACCCGGAGAGCGCCGGACTGCGCATGTTCCCGGCTTTTGGAGAAGTCTACACGGAGATGGACGCGATCCGGCAGCTGACCGGCGGAAAGGTGATGCTGCTGGCATCCGGCGCGGTGAACGGCGGCGAGGGCAGCGCGCTTTTTGGCGTTCAGGGCGGAGACACGGCGCCGCTTCACGCTCTGATGAAGGAAATATCAAAAGAGCCGCCCTGCGTGATCTGACAGGGCGGCCCGGGAATGTGGCAGTATATGGCGGGGGAGCAGAAAGTCAGGCTCCCTTATTTTTATTTTCCGTACGTCTTTTCGTAGGCTTTCACGCCGGCTGCGAGGCGGTTCAGGCCGTCATTCAGCCGCGCGGCGGGGCAGGCGAAGTTGATCCGCACGAATCCCTCTCCGGCCTTCCCGTATTGGGCGCCGTCGCTTATGTAAAGCCCGGTTTCTTTCCGGATGAACCGCGCGAGGGACGCGCCTCCGGCCGGCAGCTTCCTGGCGTCTGTCCACAGCAGGTAGGTGGCGTCTTCGTCAAAGGGCTGCAGCTGCGGAAGATTATCCAGGATGAAGCGCCTTGCTGTCCTGTAATTCTGCTCCAGATACTCCCGCAGCGCGGAAAGCCACGGCCCGCCTTCCGTGAGAGCTGCCACAGCCCCGCATATGGCAAATGCATTCGGCTCCGCCACCTCATCGTTGTTGAGGCCGCGGCTGACGCGGTTTCGCAGATGCTCATCCGGGACAAAGACGGCGGCCGAGTGAAGCCCTGCGAGATTGAAAGCCTTGCTCGGACTTATGCAGGTGACGCTGATCTGCGCCGCCTCCTCCGACACACTGGCAAAGGGGGTATACTGAACGCCGGGCCTTGTCAGGTCACAGTGAATCTCATCGGAGACGACGGTGACCCCGTTTTTTTTCGCGAGCCGGGCGACTTCCCCGAGCTCCTGCGCGTTCCAGACCCGGCCGCCCGGATTCTGCGGATTGCACAGCAGCATGAGCGTGGTCTGCGGGTCCGCCAGATCCCGCTCCAGTTGTCCGAAATCCATCTCATAGCGCCCGTTGTTATCTGTCAGCGGACTCTCAAGCGGCACGCGGCCGTTATTGACGATGGAATTGAAGAAGATATTGTAGACCGGTGTCTGGACCAGCACTTTCTCTGCGGGAAGCGTCAGGCGGCGCACCAGACTTGAGATGGCCGGGACAACACCGGACGTGAAGATCAGCCATTCCTTCTGAATTTCAAATCCATGCCGCATCTTCCACCAGTTCTGATATGCTTCGTACCAGTCCGGCGTGATGCCGGTATAACCGAAGATTCCGTGCTGCACGCGTCTTTCAAGAGCTTCGATGATTTCGGGGGCGGTCTTGAAATCCATGTCCGCCACCCACATCGGAAGCTCATTTTTTGCGACATCCCATTTTTCGGAGCCGGTTCCTCTCCAGCTGATGATTTCATCAAAATTATATGAATTCACGGGAATTCCTTTCGAACGGGAATGTATTCCGCTGGCCAGCTCCGGCATCTTGTCACCGGATGAGGTCAACGTTTATAGTCTTGCGCCCATTCTCGTCCGTGGGCGGCTCGCCGAGAGGCTTTTTGATCTTCATGATGCTCTTGTAGGCCGGGCGGATGATCTTGGAACCGGACACCAGCTCTTCGATCCGGTGCGCGCTCCAGCCGGCGACTCTGGCGATGGCGAACATCGGTGTGTAGAGCTCCCGCGGGATGCCCATCATATCGTAGGCGAAACCGCTGTAATAATCGACGTTCGGGGCGACGCCCTTGTAGATCCTGCGGTGGCCGGAGATGACTTCCGGGGCAATCGTCTCGACCTTGTTGTACAGAGACATGTCCTTCTCGCGTTTCTTCTCTTTGGAAAGCATCTCGACAAATGACTTGAAGATGCGCTCGCGCGGGTCGGATCTGGAATACACGGCGTGGCCCATGCCGTAGATCAGCCCCCTGTGGTCGAAGGTCTCGCCGTTCAGGATCTTCTGCAGATACGCGGCGATCTCCTCGTCATCATCCCAGTCGCGCACGTTTTCGCGGATGTCGTCCATCATCTCCATGACTTTGATGTTGGCGCCGCCGTGCCGCGGACCTTTAAGAGAACTCATCGCGGCTGCGATGACCGCGTACGTGTCCGCGCCGGACGAACTCACGACGCGGGTTGTGAAGCTGGAGTTATTGCCGCCGCCGTGCTCCATGTGAAGCATCAGCGCCACATCGAGAGCCATCGCCTCGACTTTGGAAAAGGAAGAATCCGGGCGCAGCATGCGCAGAATATTCTCGGCGGTAGAAAGCTCCGGGTCCGGACGGTGGATGTACATGGACTCGAGATTCTCGTAGTGGTTGTAGGCGTGATAACCGTAGATTGCCAGCATCGGGAATACGGAGATCAGCTGGATGGACTGGCTGATGACGTTCTCAAGAGAGATATCGGCAGCATTGCTGTCATACGAGGCAAGCGTCAGAATGGAGCGCGTCATGGAGTTCATGATATCCCTGGTCGGCGCCTTCATGATCACGTCGCGGGTGAAATTCGTGGGGAGCTCCCGCATGCTGGCGAGCAGTTCCGTGAAGTGCTTTGCCTCGTCTTCGTCCGGAAGCTCGCCGAACAGGAGAAGGTAGGTCAGATTCTCGTAGCCGTAGCGGCTTCCCAGATACTTGTGGATCAGGTCGTGGATCTCATATCCCCGGTACCACAGCTGGCCGTCACAGGGCTGCCCTTCCGCGTCAAACGCGACGATGTTGGAGATATTGGTGAGCCCGGCCACGACGCCTTTGCCGTTCAGATCCCGCAGGCCCCGCTTCACCTGGTATGTGTCATACAGCGCAGGATCGATGGAATCGTTTTTTCTACTGAGTTCCGCATAGGAAACGGTGTCGATGCTGTCTCTTGTTTTCATCAGCAGTCCCTCCTTTTTGAGACGGGCCTGGTGCCGGAAAGCAGACAAAAATGCCCGGAATGTGCAGTATGTCCAGTCCGTGCAGGATGAGCGTACCGTACCACCCCGCCGGGGTGAATTCAAGAAAATCAGTCTTAAATTTTCAGGAATTAACGAGGCAGATGTACACTTCGCCTCGCACAATGAATACTAATAATACTATATCATGCAGAACAGAAAATGTAAAACCGGAAAAACACGCGAGCCGCTTCCTGCCGCTCACGCCTTCAGTCCGGTGAGGCCAAGCTGCGCATCCTTGAACAAAGAATTGTACAGATAGATGAACCGTCCGACGCCGATCATGGCCGCCACGGTTCCGATGCCGATGCCGACAGGGCGTCCGGTGGTAAGAAGGCCGATGAGCAGCGTCAGCGCGACGCACAGGATATCAAAGACATTTTTCACATTGCCCATCCTTTTGCCGAGCCGGTCCGCGATGGCCTGGACGATGCCGTCCCCCGGATTGGGGACCAGCCGCGTGTTGACGTTCATCGCGGCGCCGATGCCGGTCAGGGCGATCCCGAGGATGAGGCACGCGATCCGCGCGGGAAGCGCGGTGACATCCGGCAGAAGGGCGCCAAACAGGTTGAAGAACCGCGTCACGACGATGGAGAGCGGAATCTGCAGCAGGTCATACAGCCGGAAATTCTTTCCCTTGAACCCGTATTCAACCGCGGCGAGCACACAGTACATGACAAATGACGTATTGCCGAAATTCCAGCTGTGAATCACCGACAGCGAATAGGCGATGGAGATGATGGGGGTGACGCCGAACGAGGACTTGGTATTGAGGACGATGCCAAGCGACAGGATGATCATTCCGATGAGATAAAAAAGGATTCTGGCAGTTTTTTTCATTTAGAAGGCTCCCGTTCAAACTGTCTCTGCCCGTCGGCAGAGGAGAGCGTATCCGGCCTGGATAAAAAGAAGAACAGATGCAGATGCGCGCACAATCTGTACCGTAGCATACAAATAAAGGTGTGTCAAAGCAGGGATTGTGCGACACAGACGGAACCTTCGGTTAAAAGGGATGGTCTTCTTTTATAAAGCGCGGTACAATTTTTTAAGAGCCGGCGCCGGATGCCGGCTTAGAGATATGCCCGCCGCAAGGTGCCCTGCATGGCATCCGGGCGCGGCGGGGCAGAAGGAAGAATACCGGATATGGCAGTTATCGAAAAACATTTTGACATCAATGAAGAGGGCAGTTCGGTGCGCTGCCGGATCCTCTCCGCGTCGCCTCTCAGGACATTTGAGAGGGTCGTGATCTGCACGCACGGTTTCGGGAGCAGCAAGGACGTGGCCAACATCACGCGCTTTGCAGAGAAATATCTGGACAAGCACAGCCGGGACGCAGTCCTCGCGTTTGACTGGCCGTGCCACGGAAAAGACGGGCGCAAGAAGCTGGAGATCGGCGATTGCATGGAGTACATGAAGCTGGTCGTGAACTACGCCAAGGAGACGCTTCAGGCGAAAACGATCTTCAACTATTCCGTCAGCTTCGGCGGGTATCTGACGCTTCTGTATATGCACCAGGCGGGCAATCCATTTGCCAAAGTGGCACTGCGCGCGCCGGGGCTGCGGATGCACGATCTGATGCTCAAGAATGTGAAAGAAACCGACCGCGAAAGACTGGCAAAGGGAAAGGAGGTCGAGATCGGCTATGAGCGGAAGATGAAGGCCGATCATACGCTCTTTGACGCGCTCGCAGCAGGAGACGTCCGCAGGTTCGAGTATTTCGACTGGGCCGACAATATGCTGGTCATTCACGGAACCGCGGATGAGATGGTCCCGATCGGGGATTCGATTCAGTTCTGCGAGAACAACGTGATCGAGTTCGTGCCGGTGGAAGGTGCCGACCATCCTTTCCGCAACCCGAAGCTCATGGACAGCGCGATCCACACGGTCGTTGAATTTTTCGGAAAAGACAAGTGACGGACCGGAAGTAAACCAGTAAATGCTGCATCACCCGAAGGGAGTCAGAAGATGATTGATTATGCGCAAGGGTCCGGGTATGAATATCATGTGCATCTGAAGCAGGGGGACGTGGGGGCGTACTGTATTCTGCCCGGCGATCCGGGGCGGTGTGCGTCGATAGCAGGCCACCTCGACGGGGCAAGACACATCGGCATGAACCGGGAATTCAACACGTACACCGGCAGCCTGCTCGGCGTCCCGGTGAGTGTGGTATCCACCGGGATCGGCGGTCCGTCTGCGGCCATTGCGATGGAGGAACTTGTGCATCTGGGCGCGCACACCTTCATCCGCGTCGGCACCTGCGGCGGCATGGATCTGGACGTGCTTGGCGGCGATCTCATTGTGGCAGACGGCGCCATCCGCATGGAGGGGACCTCAAAGGAGTACGCGCCGATCGAGTTCCCGGCCGTCCCGGATTTCACGGTGACCCGGGCACTTGCCGACGCGGCGGAAGCTCTTAAGTTCCGGTATCACGTGGGTGTGGTGGAGTGCAAGGATTCCTTCTTCGGGCAGCACGAACCGGAGAAAAAGCCTGTCGGATACGAACTCATGAACAAATGGAAGGCATGGTGTGCCCTGGGCGCGAAGGGCTCGGAGATGGAGAGCGCGGCGCTTTTTGTGACGGCGAGTGCGCTTCATGTGCGCGTCGGCACGGTTCTGCTCGTACTGGCGAATCAGGAGCGGGCGAAGGCCGGGCTGCCTGATGATCAGGTCCACAACACGGAGCATGAGATCCAGGTGGCGGTGGAGGCCATGAAAACGCTCATACGGCAGGACAAAGCCTTCAGGGCAGAACCGGAGAAAATATGAAACCGATACCGGACGATACGGTGAAGCAGCTTGAGCAGGAGGCCGCGGCAGCCCGCAGCCGGGCATATGCCCCGTACTCGCATTTTGCGGTGGGTGCTGCGCTGCTTGGAGAAAACGGGACGGTCTACACGGGATGCAACATTGAAAATGCATCCTATCCGGCGGGAAACTGCGCGGAGCGCACGGCTGTCTTCAAGGCGGTGAGCGAAGGCTGCCGACACTTCCGGGCGATTGCGGTTGCAGGCGGTCCGGAAGGGACAGACCGCCTGACGCTGTGTACACCCTGCGGCATCTGCCGGCAGGTTCTGCGGGAATTCGCGGGGCCGGACTTCCCGGTCTGGTTCAGCGACGGAAACGGCGGTTTCCGCAGGATGACGCTCTCGCAGCTTCTGCCGGAAAGCTTCGGCCCCGACTCCCTCACATGAGGGAGGTATCTTCAAGACACTTTTAAAGCATTGACCATGAAAAATCCCGGAGTTGTGGCATAATGATAGAAGTATCCCAGTGCCGGAGGATGACAGATGAAACGAGAAAACAAGTCACTTCTCAGGATGCTTCGCAAGTATTTTCGCAGGCATCTGAATCTTTTTATCATCGATATTTTTTGTGCCATCGCGGTCGCGGCCGTCGACCTGGCTTTCCCGATCGTCTCGCGCTACGCCATGCGCACGATGCTGCCGGATCAGCAGTTTCAGGCGTTCTTTGCGCTCATGGCGATCGTCGCGTGCGCGTATGTCGGGAGATCGGCGTGCCAGTACGTGATGACCTACTGGGGGCATACGTTCGGCACATACGTTGAGACCGACCTGCGCAATGATCTGTTCTGTCATCTGCAGACGCTGGATTTTGACTTTTACGACAAAAACCGCACGGGTCAGCTCATGAGCCGCCTGACCGGCGACCTGTTCTCCATGACGGAGCTGATGCACCACGGGCCGGAGGATCTGATCATCTCGATCCTGACGATATGTGGCGCGCTGGTGTGCATGTTCCGGATCCAGTGGAAGCTCGCGCTGGTCATCCTGATTCTGCTGCCTGTCTCGATCCTGGTCGTCATGAGGAACCGGCGGGCGATGGCGCAGACCTCGGTGGACAACAAAAAGAGGCTGGCGCAGATCAACGCGGACATCGAATCCGGCATCTCCGGGATCCGGACTTCGAAGGCATTCGCCAACGAGAAGGTGGATTACGAGCGGTTTGCGCGCTCCAACGAGGCCTATCAGAGGTCAAAGAGCTCGTACTACAAGGCGATGGCGGATTTTAACAGCGCGCAGGAGTTCTTCATGAGCATCACGCCGGTGGCGGTGATCGCAGCGGGCGGGTACCTCATCATGCGCGGCGAGATGAATTACATCGACCTCATCACGTTCACACTGTTCGCAGGCAGTTTCATCACGCCGATCCGCAAGCTGTCGCAGTTCGCGGAGGTGTTCACCGACGGAATGGCAGGCCTGACGCGCTTCAACGACCTGATGCAAGTCACGCCGGATATAACCGAGAAGGCGGACGCGAAGAACCTCGCGGTGAGCGAAGGACGGATCGACATTGAGCATGTCTCGTTCCGCTACGATCTGGGGCGCGAGGTGCTCGACGACATCACGCTGCATGTGAAGGGCGGCGAGAGCGTGGCCATCGTCGGACAGTCAGGCGGCGGCAAGACGACGCTGTGCAGTCTGATCCCGCGCTTTTATGAGGTGGAGTCCGGGTCGATCCGTATCGACGGGACAGATATCAGAGACGTGACGAAGGACTCGCTTAGAAGGAGCATCGGCATCGTCCAGCAGGATGTCTTCATCTTTGCGGACACAATTCGGGAGAATATCCGGTACGGGCGGCCGGATGCGACGGACAGGGAGATCGAGGAAGCTGCCCGGCGCGCGGAGATCCAGGACGACATTCTCGCGATGCCGGACGGATTTGACACGTATGTCGGCGAGCGGGGCGTGCGCCTCTCTGGCGGACAGAAGCAGCGGATTTCCATCGCCCGCATTTTCCTGAAGAATCCGAAGATTCTGATTCTGGATGAGGCGACATCGGCGCTCGACACCATCACGGAGCAGAAGATCCAGAAGAGCTTTGACGCGCTCTCAGAAGGCCGCACCTCGCTCATCATCGCGCACCGCCTTGCGACAGTGCAGGACGCCGACCGGATCGTTTTAATCGACGGAGGCCGCATTGCCGAGGAGGGCACCCATCAGCAGCTTCTCGCGCGCGGCGGGGAGTACGCAAAACTCTACAACACGCAGAAACTGTTCCGGTGACGAAAGCTTCTGTTCACAAAACGTCCTTAATTTACACATGAATCCTCCACAACTGTGCGGTAGGGTAGAATTCCAAAATTCCTCCTGCGTTTACACAGGCGGAAGCGGAGAACCTTTTCGCAGACGGGAGGCACATATGAGAAGCAGAAAATTACTGGCGATGGCAGGGATACTGGTCCTTGCGGGAAACCTTATGGCGGGATGTGCGGCGGGAGCGGCTGCAGAGACAACCGCGGCAGCAACAGCGGAAACGTCAACAGGCGCTGCGCCGCAGACACAGGCGCAGACGCCGGCATCATCTTCATCTTCCGCGGCAGCGGCTTCATCGTCCGCTGCGGATACATCGGAGCTTTTTTCAGACCGCGACCTCGAGCAGGTGGCGGACGTAAGCGGCGCGTCGTATATTGCGCTCGCGGACGGCGCCGATGTGACGATCAGCGGGGAAGGGGTGTATGTGGTGAGCGGGACCGCCCGGAACAGCACAATCATCGTGGACGCCCCGGAAGACGCAAAAGTACAGCTGGTGCTCTCCGGTGTGAGCATCACCAATGACGATTTCCCGGCGATTTACGTGAAGGAGGCGGACAAGGTATTTGCCACGACGGCATCCGGGACGGAGAATACGCTTTCTGTAACCGGCACCTTTACGGCGGACGGCACCACGAACACGGACGCGGTTATCTTCTGCCGCTCTGATCTGACGCTCAACGGTGAGGGCACTCTGACAGTAACCTCGGCGCAGGGGAATGGCATATCCGGCAAGGACGAAGTGACGGTGACCGGCGGAACATATGCCATAACAGCAAAGGAAGACGCCATTGAGGCGCACGACGCGGTCAACATTGCGGACGGAACCTTCACGATCACGACGGACAAGGACGGTTTGCACAGCGAGGATTCCGATGACCCGACGGCCGGTTCCATCTATATCGGCGGGGGAACATTCACCATTGACGCCGGGGACGACGGTATTCAGGGGACGACGCAGACAACGATCGACGGCGGAACATTCACGATCCAGGCTTCCGAAGGCATCGAGAGCACCATCGTGACGATTGACGGCGGGACGATTGACATCACGGCCTCTGACGACGGCATCAACGCGGCGCAGAAGGGCACCGGCACGGATATTGAGATTATCATAAACGGCGGCGACATCACAATTGACATGGGACAGGGCGACACGGACGCGCTCGATTCCAACGGCAGCCTGTACATCAACGGAGGAACGCTGACGATCACTGCGAACAGCCCGTTTGATTATGACAAGGACGGCGCAATAAACGGCGGAACCGTCTTTGTAAACGGTTCGCAGGTCACTGAGATTTATAACCAGATGATGGGAGGCGGCAGAGGCCAGATGGGCGGTCAGGGCCAGGCACCGGGAGGAGGAAGTCAGATGCCGGGCGGCGGGGTCAGGCCGGGGAATGCAGGAAGTGTCTGAGTGAACTGTCAGGATTTTCTTTTCCGTCTCCGCAGTGTAAAATAAATCCATAGGTGCGTTTTCTATACACTGCGGGGATCGTGCGGGGAGCAGGATGGAGAAGAGAAAGATTTTATCAAGCAAAGTGTTCCTGTACATGACGGAGTTTTTCTCAGGTGTGTGCGTCATGGCCGTGGAACAGGGGGCGAGTCGGCTGCTCGCCCCGTATTTCAGTTCTTCCCAGATCGTGTGGACGATCATCATCGGAATGATCATGATCGCCATGGCGCTGGGCAATATCTACGGCGGCCGCGCTGTGGACAGAGATCCGGATCCGGACAGGCTGTATGGCAGAATTCTCATCGCGGCGGTCTGGATCGCGCTGATTCCTCTTCTTGGCAAATATGTGATTCTGGGCGTTTCAGCCCTCATGATCGTCGCCGTCAGCACCAATCTGCTTATCTGGGCCTCTCTTGTCTCCTGCCTTGTGATTTTTGTGTACCCGCTGTTTCTGCTCGGCACGGTGACGCCGTCGCTCATCAAGTACACGGTCGATGACCTGAGTGAGAGCGGGCGGATCGCGGGGAGACTTGGCGCCGCCAATACGGTGGGCAGTATTATCGGCACGTTTGTCCCGACATTTGTCACGATCCCGGCGGCGGGGACATCCGCGACGTTCCTCATATTCTCCGGGATCCTGCTGGCGCTCTCGGTCGTGTACTTTGCCAGTGCAAAGGCGGGAAAGAAGCGCGTGGCAGCGGCTGCTCTGATTTTTCTTGTCAGCTGCGCCTTCGGGCACTCCGACAGCTTCGCTTTCTGGGACAGAAATCTGACGTATGAGGGCGAGTCCGTTTACAATTATCTGCAGGTGAAGGAAGACGATAACACGGTCGCGCTCTCGACCAATGTCCTCTTCGGTGTGCAGTCGATCACGATGAAAGACCACTCTCTGAGCGGTATGTACTATGATTATGCGATGGCGGCGCCGCTCATGGCGGATGTCATGAACAAAAGCAGCTGCGACGTGCTGGTACTTGGCAACGGGACCGGGACGTACGCCGCGCAGTGCGAGCGGTACTTTGACAACGTGACGGCGGAGGGCGTGGAGATCGACGGAAAGATCATCCGGCTCGCGACGAAGTATTTTGATCAGCCGGAGGATATGAAGGTCACGGAGTACGACGGCCGGGCTTTCCTGAATGCCGTGGACAAGAAGTACGACGTGATCATGGTCGACGCGTTCCGCGACATCACGATTCCCTTTCAGATGTCCACGGAGGAATTTTTTCTCAAGGTGCGCGAGCACCTGCATGACGGCGGTATAATGGTTGTGAACCTGAACATGCGCGGCGATGAAAATGACCCGGACGATATCAATCATTACCTCAGCGACACGATCAGCACGGTATTTGATCACATCTACACCGTCGACGTGCCGGACAGCACCAATCGTGTGGTCTTCGCGACGAATGCACCGGATGCGCCCGCTGTTTTTGCCGGGAACATCGGAAAAGAAACGGATGCCGGACTTAAAAATCTCATGAGCGGCGTACAGGCACAGCTTCAGACGTACATTCCCGGCAGCCACGTCATGACGGATGACAAGGCCCCGGTTGAGCTTCTCGGTATGCGCCAGATCGACGCAATTATCCGGGAACAAGTCGGGTACTACCGGGATCTTCTGCTTGCCGGTCAGCTTGAACTGTAAAAGGGGGAATGTAAGTATGGGAACTTCAAATGTTATGAAGAAAGTTGTCAATACGTATAATCATGTCAGCCTGATTCTGCGCATTGTAATCGGCCTTGCGGCCGGCGTTGTTCTGGCACTTCTTTTTCCGGGCGCGTCCTGGATCAGCGTTTTCGGCGACCTCTTTGTCGGCGCTCTCAAGGCGCTAGCGCCGGTTCTTGTATTTGCCCTTGTCCTGTCAGCCCTTGCGCAGGGACGGTCGCGCCTTGACAGCCGGTTTGGTCTTGTCGTCTGGCTGTATCTTCTGACGACATTTCTGGCGTCGCTTGCAGCCGTCACGGCAAGTTTTCTGTTCCCGGTCCGGATTGCCCTGGGTGAGGCCGCACAGTCCGGGACGGTTCCGCAGGGCATCGGAGAGGTTCTGAAGAATCTCCTGATGAACTGCATTGCCAACCCGGTTAAAGCCCTCACGGACGCCAACTATATCGGCATCATGTTCTGGGCTGTCATGCTGGGGCTTGCCATGAAGCGCGTGTCTTCTGACCGCACGAAAGAAATGCTCAGCAATATCGCCGACGGTGTATCCCAGTGCGTGCGCTGGATCATCAATATGGCGCCGTTTGGCATCATGGGCCTGGTGTTCACCAACGTCTCGACAAATGGCCTTTCTATTTTCACACAGTACGGCCAGCTGCTTCTGCTGCTTGTCGGAACGATGCTGTTCGTCGCACTCGTCATTGATCCGTTCGTGGCGTTCCTGACCATTCACAGGAATCCGTATCCGCTTGTGTGGAGATGCCTTAAGAATTCCGGCCTGACGGCGTTCTTCACCCGCTCTTCGGCGGCGAACATTCCGATCAATATGCGCACCTGTGAGCGGCTCGGCCTGGACGAGGACTTCTATTCTGTGTCGATTCCGCTGGGGTCCACGGTGAATATGGACGGCGCGGCGGTTACAATTGCCATAATGACGCTGGCGTGCGCGCATACGATGCAGATCGCGGTTGACTTTCCGTCGGCCCTGATCCTGTCGCTGCTTACCGCGCTGGGGGCGTGCGGGGCTTCCGGCGTTGCCGGCGGATCTCTCCTGCTCATCCCGATGGCCTGCTCGATGTTTGGCATCAGCAATGACGTGGCCATGCAGGTTGTGGGCGTCGGCTTTATTATCGGTGTTGTCCAGGATTCCATCGAGACTGCGCTCAACTCTTCGGGCGACGTGGAATTTACAGCTGTCGCGGAGTACCGTCAGTGGGAGAAGGAAGGCAGGGACCTTCCGTACTTCCTCGGCGGCTCGAAACAGCTGGATATCTGATGGGATCTGTAGGTATAGTCAGGGGCAGGCTTGACAGAGCTTCATCAGTTCGTGAGCCGGCGGTGCCTGATTTGTGCGCGGACAAACAGAGATTCAGCGAAAAGTGGTAACAGAACGATTTCCGCTGAAAACCGCCGGAGGTTAGTTAAGGGCATGAGACAATCAAGGAGGTAGCAGTATGTTCCGCTCGATGAGGCGATTCAGGCAGGAGCTTACGCAGGAGGAATGCCGGGAGGTTCTGGCGCAGCAGCGCCGCGGGTGCCTGGCCCTGCAGGGAGATGACGGGTATCCGTACGCACTGCCGATCAACTTCTGGTTCGATCCGGAAAGCGGGCATGTGTACTTCCACGGCGCACCCGCCGGGCATAAGATCGATGCCATGAAGCGCAGTGACAAGGTCTCCTTCTGCGTCTTTGAAAAGACAGGTGCGAAGAGGGAAGATGACTGGGCGGAGACGGTCAGAAGCGTCATCTGCTTCGGGCGGCTTGAGGTTGTGACCGATCCCGGGCGCAAAGAACGCGCGCTGCGTCAGATCGGGCTCAGGTACTATCCTTCAGCCGGGGAAGTTGAAGACGAGATCCGTCAGACAATCGGCCGCGTTGCCGTCCTCGAACTTTCCGTGGAGCATATGAGCGGCAAGCGGGTTCATGAGCGATGAGCGGCAGTAGCCGGACACTGCAGGCACGGCGGTTTCCTGTTCGTTAACGGCACAGCCTTCTTATGCGCTGACGGCGCGCTTTGCGTCAAGTACCGAAGCCAGGACGTCCGGGCTCATCAGGCCATGCGCGAGAACGACATCGCGCACGGACTTGCCGGTGCGAAGAGCCTCTTTTGCAACCTTGGCGGATTTCACATAGCCGATATACGGGCAGAGAGCGGTCGCGATTCCGACGCTGCTCTGCTCAAGGGACAGGCAGCGCTCTTTGTTGGCGGTAATACCTGCGATGCAGTTGACGGTCAGGGTGCGGACGGCACCGGTCAGGGCTGTGAAAGACTCGAACAGGCAGTGAAAGGTGACAGGCTCAAATGCGTTGAGCTCGAGCTGGCCGGCTTCTGCTGCCATGGTGATGGTCGTGTCGTGGCCGGCAACCAGGAACGCGGCCTGCGTGACAACCTCCGGGATGACCGGATTGACCTTGCCTGGCATGATGGAAGAGCCG